>JAKSKG010000029.1 GCA_024401805.1 Bacteroidales bacterium | reverse complement strand
TCACAGCTGTCCCGCCAGTCTGTCCAGAGGCAGGGTGGTGGCGGAAAGCCTGTCCTGAGCGACTTGCGCGAGTCCGGTTCAATAGAGCAGGACGCGGATATGGTCATCTTCATACACAGACCGGACTTCCTTGGACTTTCCGAGAATCCGGGAGACAAGGAGCAGACTCAGATCATAATAGCAAAGCATCGTAACGGAGAAACGAAGGATATTCCAATGCTCTTCAAGAGCGAGCAGGTACGCTTTGTCGAACCGGATGATGCTCTTGACATACAGGCGTCCATGACTGTCGAGTCAAGGATAAATGATTCTATGGACGATATGGGAGGCGGGATACCTCCGGAGTTTATGTAATGGATATATCTCATTCAGGAAAGATTACGGAAATAACTCCGCAGTTCATCACAGTGGAGATAATTTCTTCGTCCGCGTGCAGTTCCTGTCACGCGGCGTCTGTATGTTCGCTTTCCGAATCCAAGGTCAAGACAGTACAGGTCCCTTTCGATTTCAGAGACTGGAGTGTAGGTGAGGAAGTCGAGGTCTGCCTCAAGAAGACAATGGGCTACAAGGCCGTATGGATTTCATACGTGGTGCCTCTGCTTGTCCTGTTCGCAGTCCTTATGGGAGCCACCAAGGCCGGGGCCGGGGAACTCTTCAGCGGGCTGTCTGCAATTGCGGCGGTTGCCCTGTATTATCTTGTGATATATCTTCTGCGTAACAGATTGCGTAACGAATATACTTTTTACATCAATAAGAAATGACAAACACTATTATCTGGACTATTGTCGTTCTGGCGGGTCTGGGCCTGGTTCTGGCCTTTGTCCTGTACCTTATCGCGACCAAGTTCAAGGTTGAGGAAGATCCCAGAATCGATGAGATCGAGAAGGTTATGCCGGGTGCCAACTGCGGCGGCTGCGGATATGCGGGCTGCCGTGCGTTTGCGGATGCGGCTGTGAAGGATACAACCCTGGAAGGGCATTTCTGTCCTGTGGGTGGTGACGAGGTAATGACCAAGGTTGCAGGTATCCTGGGTATCGAGGCTGTGAAGAAGGCTCCTCAGGTTGCTGTGGTGCGTTGCAACGGAACTTGTGAGAACCGTCCTAAGACCAACATATATGACGGGGCGCAGACCTGCCGTATCAAGGCCGCCCTGTACAGTGGAGACACCGCCTGTCCATACGGATGTCTGGGATGCGGCGACTGCGTGGCAGCCTGCCAGTTCGGGGCAATCTCGATGGATCCTCAGACAGGGCTTCCTGTTGTTGATGACAGCAAATGCACCGGGTGCGGAGCCTGCTCGAAGGCTTGCCCGAAGCATGTCATAGAGCTTAGGAACAAGGGCCCTCGCTCGATGAGGGTGTTCGTATCCTGCATAAACAAGGACAAGGGTGCCGTGGCCCGCAAGGCCTGCAGCGCCGCCTGCATAGGTTGCGGCAAGTGCGCCAAGGTTTGCGCACAGGATGCCATTACCGTTCAGGACAATGTCGCATATATAGATTTCACGAAGTGCAAGCTCTGCAAGAAATGCGTTGCCGAGTGTCCTACCGGCGCCATTCACGCAGTGAACTTCCCTGTTCTTCCACCAAAGAAGGAGGCCGGCAATGAGCAATAAACTTACTTTTTCAATGGGCGGAATCCATCCGTGCGACAGCAAGTTCGCGCGTGAGTGCCCGATAGAGGTTCTTCCTCTTCCGAATACAGCATACGTTTCAATGGCGCAGCACCTTGGCGCCCCTGCAAAACCTGTTGTGAACGTAGGTGACTACGTGAAGGTGGGCCAGGTGATTGCCGAGCCGGGCGGATTCATCTCGGCATTCGTGCATTCTCCTGTAAGCGGTACCGTTAAATCCATAGGTCCGCGCGCAGACCTTGCAGGCAACAGCGTGACCCATATCGAGATCACCGTTCAGGACGACGAATGGGCCGATGGGATAGACCTCAGCAAGGATCTTGTGACGGATATTCCTTATACCCGCGAGGAGATTCTCGATAAGATCAAGGCCTGCGGAGTCGTAGGACTCGGCGGCGCGACCTTCCCGACCCACGTGAAACTCAATCCGGCTCCCGGCAAGGTGGCCGAATGCCTCATCATAAACTGCGCGGAGTGCGAACCATTCCTTACCAGCGACTACCGCATCATGCTGGAGCGTACAAAGGAAATCATAGTGGGAGTCGCCATCATGCAGAAGGCCCTCAACGGATGCCGCTGTGTCATAGGGATCGAGGAAAACAAGCCTGAGGCCATTGATGCGATGGCTGCCGCCGTCGCCCAGCTCGGCTTCCCGGACATCGAGGTCAAGACTCTCAAGAAGAAGTACCCTCAGGGAGGGGAGAAGCAGCTCATAGACGCAGTAATGCACCGTCAGGTGCGTTCCGGTTGCCTTCCTATAGATGAGGGCGCCGTTGTGCAGAACGTTGCCACGGCCCTTGCAGTATACGAAGCCGTTCAGAAGAACAAGCCTTTGATCACCAATACGCTTACCGTTACAGGGGACTCCATTCCTGCCAACAGGCAGCACAATTACCTGTTCAGGATAGGCACTCCGCTGTCCTTCATAATCGAGTACTCCGGAGGAGTGCCTCAGACCACCGCCAAGATAATCAGCGGAGGTCCTATGATGGGGAAGGCCGTTGCCAACATCGATGCCGCCACCGTCAAGGGATCTTCATCCGTCCTGTATCTTTCCAGGAAGGCCACCCTGCGCGATGAGCCGGGACAGTGCATACGCTGCGGTCGCTGCGCCGATGCCTGCCCTATGGGACTGGAACCGTTCCTGCTGCTGCGACTGTGCAAGGCTGCCGATATGCCTCAGTTGGAAGAAAATGCGGTTCAGGATTGCATAGAATGCGGATGCTGCATGTACAGTTGCCCGTCCGCCCTCCCGCTTCTGGATTACATACGCCAGGGCAAGGGCCAGGTTATGGGAATTATCAAATCACGTAATATCAAGAAGTAATATGGATAGAATGTTAGTTTCACCAAGCCCTCATATCCATACCGGCCGGACCACTTCCGGAATTATGGCCGATGTATGCATCGCGCTGCTCCCGGCCATTGTGGTTTCTGTGCTGTTCTACGGTTGGGCTGAACTGCTGGTTCTGGGAGTCAGCGTGGTTTCCTGCGTGCTGATAGAGTGGGCCATCACAAAGTATCTCTTCAAGAAGGAGGGGCGCTTTTGTGAGTCCGCTGCCGTGGTTACCGGTCTTCTGCTTGCAATGAACCTGCCTGTGACAACACCTTGGTGGGTTGTTTTCATAGGCGCCCTGTTCGCCATAGGAGTTGTCAAGATGTCATTCGGAGGTCTGGGACAGAACGTCTTCAACCCGGCAATCGCGGCCCGCGTGTTCCTTCTGATATCCTTCCCAACCTATATGACGGACTGGACAGTCACTCCGGGGTTCATCCATTCCACGGATGCAGTTTCGGGAGCCACCCTTCTGGGACGTTATGCCGAGGGTGGGGTGAGCGCTGTTGCCGGTACCGATTATCTTGGAACCCTGTTCCTGAACATAGGCGGCAGCGCCGGTGAGATTTCCGCCATAGCCCTGCTGATCGGATTCGTATACCTGCTCTGCCGCAAGGTTGTAAAACCTTGGATCACCCTGAGCATCTTCGCGACCGTGGCCCTGGTATCCGGAATCTTCTTCCTTGCGGATCCTTCCACCTATACCGACCCTCTGTTCAACCTTCTCACCGGAGGACTCGTTCTGGGAGCCTGCTTCATGGCAACGGACTACGTGACTTCTCCTATGAGTTTCTGGGGCCAGATAATCTACGGCGCCGGAATCGGATTCCTTGTGATGATGATACGTTATTTCGGAGCATATCCGGAGGGCGTAAGCTTCGCGATCCTTATTATGAACATCACTGTGCCGCTTTTGAACAAAGCGTTCCACCAGCGTAAATTCGGGAGGAAATAGTTATGGCTGCAAAATCCAATCTTTTGAATATGGTTCTGTGCCTCTTTGGTGTCTGCCTTGTATGTGCGGCCATTCTGGGTGCGGTATATGTAGTGACCGAAGATCCTATCCTGCAGGCTTCGAAGAAGGCTCTGGAAGAGTCGATAGGAAAGGTACTTCCCCAGGGCGGAGAACTGGGCGAGGCTATTGAATCTGACGGTTATCTGTATTACGAGAGCGTGGCGGACGGTTCTGTTGCAGCCTATGCGGTCAAATCCACTGTCATAGGTTTCGGAGGCCCTCTGACCCTTATGGTGGGAGTTCTTCCGGACGGTACGGTCTACAACACATCGGTCCTTTCTCACAGCGAGACTCCGGGACTGGGCGCAAAATGCACCAGTGACGCCGGGTTCATGTCGCAGTGGAAAGGCTTCAACGGCAAGTTGGCGGTCCGTAAGGATGGCGGTGACGTGGATGCCATCACTGCATCCACGATTACTTCCAGAGCATATACTCTGGCTGTCTCCAACGCTGTCGAATTCGTAAGAAGCATTGCGTCTGCAGCGGACGACAGTGAATCCGAAGATGAAATCGTCGTCGCCCAGGCGATGGAAAACATGGAGGAATAGGCTATGGCAAACAAATTAACTCTTATCACCAAGGGCTTTATCAAGGATAACCCTACTTTCTCGCTTGTGCTGGGAATGTGTCCTACCCTGGCCACCACCACTTCTGCAATGAACGGCCTTGAGATGGGACTTGCGACGCTTTTTGTCCTGGTTCTTTCCAATATGGCCATTTCCGCAATTGCCCCGATAGTTCCGGACAAGGTTCACATTCCTGTATACATAGTTGTGATCGCCACGTTTGTCACGGTGCTCCAGCTGCTTATGCAGGCCTATGTTCCTGCAATCTATTCCACACTCGGACTGTTTATCCCGCTGATTGTCGTGAACTGTATAGTTCTGGGGCGCGCAGAGGCTTTTGCGAACAAGAACTCAGTAATCGATTCGGCTTTGGACGGGCTTGGGATCGGAATAGGATTCACCCTTTCCCTTACCGTAATAGGCCTTATCCGTGAAATTCTGGGAAGCGGCGCAGCATTCGGATTCAAGTTCATTCCGGGAGACGGAATACTTGCTTTTGTAATGGCTCCGGGAGCATTCCTGGTTCTGGGGTATCTTATGGTTTTGTTCAACAAGTTCCTTAAAAAATAACATTGCCTTATGGAATTCTTCATCATAATCATATCAGCGATATTCGTCAACAATATCCTGCTTTCTCAGTTCCTGGGCATATGTCCGTTCCTGGGCGTTTCAAACAAGCTCTCCACCGCTACCGGAATGTCCGGCGCAGTGTGTTTCGTAATCACTCTTGCAACGGTAGTGACCTACCTTGTGAACCAGTTCCTGCTTGTTCCGCTCGGGCTGGAGTTCCTGCAGACCATAGCGTTCATACTTGTGATTGCGGCTCTGGTCCAGATTGTCGAGATTGTTCTCAAGAAGATCAGCCCCAGCCTTTACCAGGCCCTGGGTATCTTCCTGCCTCTTATCACAACCAACTGTGCAGTGCTGGGTGTGGCAATCACCGTTGTCACCAAGCAGTTCACCTTCGGCGGAGAGGCTCATATGCTTAACCTTGCCGAGGCCACGGTCTATGCGCTGGCCACTTCGATAGGTTATGGAATCGCCATGATACTGTTCGCGGGACTCCGTGAACACCTGGCCGGGAATGACGTTCCCAAGGCCTTCAAGGGACTGCCAATAGCGCTAATCACGGTCAGCATAATGGCTATGGCGTTCCTCGGCTTTTCCGGGATGGTATAGTTATTTCTTTCGGATAATGGATATTCCGTCACGCAGGGGCAGGACGGATATCTCTACACGGGGGTCTGTTGCGACTTTGTCATTGAAGCGCAGCAGACCTTCCGTTTGTGAGTCGTGCGGAAGGGGATCGGCGTAGACCTTCCCGTCCCACAGGACGTCGTCCGCAACTATGATTCCACCGCTGCGCAACATAGGGAAGACCAGGTCGTAGTATTCGGAATACTCGCGCTTGTTGGCGTCGATGAATACCATATCATAAGGCCCTTTCAGGCTCTTCAACGTCTCCTTTGCATCTCCGATGTGAAGGTTGATTCTGCCGGACACCCCGGCCTTCTCCCAGCCCTCCCTCATCAGGCCCTCAAGTTCGTCGTTTATCTCCAGCGCGTCTATCGAGCCTCCCTCGGGCAGCCCCATTGCCATCCACGTGGCCGAGTATCCTGTGAAAGATCCTATTTCAAGAATTCTCGAAGCCCCTGTAATCTCTACAAGTATCTTCAGAAGACTGCCTTGTACGCTTCCGGAGAGCATGCGGGGATAGTTGGTACGTATGTTAGTCTGCTTTGCAATCCACTGAAGGGCTTCGGTCTCCCGGGTGGAATGTTCACGGATGTATTTGTCAAGAGGAAGTTCCATTGTTACTTTCGGAAATGGCAGAGCTCGTGAGTGTCCCTGTCGTAGGTTATGATGCAGTGCCCTACAATGACCCTGCATATCCGTTCCGGCGCCGAATGGGCAAGCTGTCTTACCTGGGCGCTTCCGGGTCCGTTCCGGTATTTGAGCCCTGCAAATGCCACGCGGTCGGATTCCATAGCTGCTGTCACGAAATCCTGAAGTATGTCTATGAAAGCTCCGAAATGTTCGTATTTGTCACCTACCGGCATGTCTACGATGTTGAAAGCCTCTTTGAGGTTGTCCGGATCCCTGTCCTTGCCGCCTTTGGAAAGCACCAGGCACATTGTGCCGTCAATTTCCACCGGCCGCAGGAAATACAGGGAATGATCATTTTTGAGCTTGTCATATTCTTCCGGGCTGCAGAATTCGTATGGAGAGACTCTCCAGAAATGCAGGACGGACTCCCTCAGCGCTTCCGTGAATTCCGCACTTCCGTCCAGGACCACCTTGGCCGTACTTATGGGGAAATCCGCAAGTTTAACCTTCGTGGTGTACACCTTTGCCTGACCGCAGCAGACCAGCGGCAAAAGAGTGAAAAGAAAAGTCAGGAAAAATTTCTTCAAGCGATTCATACCTCAAAGATAATCAAAAATTATTCCTTACATTTGTATACTATGTCAGATTATATCGTTTCAGCCAGAAAATATCGTCCTGACAGCTTTGAAAGCCTTATTGGGCAGGACAATATTGCCAGAACCCTGAAGAACTCGATTACCAGGGGGCAGTTGGCGCACGCATACCTTTTCTGCGGACCGCGCGGTGTCGGGAAGACAAGCGCAGCCCGTATCTTTGCAAAGACAATAAACTGTTCCAACCCGTCTGCGGATATGGAACCTTGCGGAGAATGCGAATCCTGCAAGTCCTTTGCCGAGGGCCGCTCATATTGCATTCACGAACTGGATGCCGCTTCCAACAACGGTGTGGATGACATCAAGATGCTTATGGACCAGGTGCAGATTCCGCCTCAGGTCGGAAGGTACAGCGTCTATATCATAGACGAGGTCCATATGCTGTCTTCCCAGGCGTTCAATGCTTTCCTCAAGACGCTGGAGGAACCGCCCGCTCATGCAATATTCATTCTGGCCACGACCGAGAAGCACAAGATCCTTCCGACAATCCTGAGCCGTTGCCAGACTTATGACTTCAACCGTATAAGCATTCCGGACATAGTAAGGAACCTGCGTTCCATAGCTGCCGGCGAAGGAATCTCCATCGATGACGAGTCGATGCACGTGATTGCCCAGAAGGCGGACGGCGCCATGCGTGACGCTCTGACCATATTCGATCAGACTGTCGCTTTCTGCGGGACGGACATCAAATATCAGGACGTGATAGGGAACCTCAATGTTCTGGACTACGAATACAGTTTCCGTCTTGTGGAGTCCTTCCTGGAGGGAGATTACGCAACACCGTTCCTGATACTGGACGAAATTCTGGCAAAGGGCTTCAATGCTCAGTATTTCATCTCTTCGCTGGGGTCCCACTTCAGGGATCTTCTGGTGAGCAGGACCGGAGGGCTCGAGGCTCTTCTTGATTTTCCTGACTCCCTGCGCCAGCGCTATGCCGGGCAGGCTCAGAAATGTTCCGTGAAATTCCTGTATGATGCCCTTGACATCACGTCTCAGTGCGAGGCGGGATACAAAGCCGCCGTAAACCAGAGGCTTCATATAGAGTTTGCCCTGATGAAACTTGCCTTCCTGGTAAAGGATGCTGCATCTTCTGCAGTAGTCACTGCAAAGGCCGAGTCCACGGTAAGTGCACCTGCGAAGCCGGCCTCTGCCCCTCGCGCCGCTGTGGCAGCATTCGCCGCTCCAAAGCAGATCGAGGTAATCGCTCCCGCCAGCGTGGACGAACCTATCGATATAATTCTGGACGAAATCGATATCGCCGCCCCGGTTGAAGCTCCGGCTCCTCCGGCTGCCCCGGTTGAAGCTCCGGCTGCCCCGGTCGAGGCAAAGGCGCCTGCCACCGCTGCCGCTCCTGCAAGGAAGGCTGCAAAATCCGGAGCGTCCCTGTCTCTGGCATCCTTGATCGAAGAAGACACCCCGAAGGTGGTTCAGGAGCAGAAAGTGTCGGACGAACTGCCTTCCGACCAGAAGATACTGGATTCCTGGGCAGAACTGTCCGGACAGTATGAAGACCGCCCGCGTCTTTCGAATATGCTCAAGAACGCCAAACTTTCCATAGCAGAGGCCGATGGCTGCAAGAACGTTTCGTTTGCGGTTATCAACGAGGCCCAGAAGACCTGGGTGGAACAGAATTTCCTCAGGAACTTCGAGGCCGCCTTCCAAAAGAAGACAGGCAGCTCGAAGGTCCGTCTTTTTGTCGACGTGATTCCGGAAGAGCAGGTCGAGAAGAAGGCTTACATGCCTTCGGAGCAGGCCAGAGAATTGATTGACAGCAACCCCGAGGTAAGGGAATTCGTTTCCGAGCTCGGTCTTGATATACGATAGTGCCATGAAACTGCGTTGTGAGAATCTTGTAAAGAAATACGGCATCCGCACGGTGGTGAAGGGTGTGAGTATGGAGGTCAACCAGGGGGAAATAGTAGGATTCCTGGGCCCTAACGGAGCCGGGAAGACCACCAGTTTCTATATGATTACAGGCCAGATCAGGCCCAATGATGGCCGTGTGTTCCTGGATGACCGGGACATAACGGACCTGCCTATGTACAAGCGCGCCCAGATGGGTATCGGCTACCTTCCGCAGGATGCGTCGGTGTTCCGCAAGATGAGCGTGGAGGACAATATAATGTCCGTCATGGAGATGAACCATATCCCTCGTGAGGAGCGCAACCGCAGGCTGGAGGACCTTATCTCCGAATTCAATCTTTCCAAGGTCCGCAAGAGCCTGGGCATACAGCTTTCCGGAGGTGAGCGCCGCCGTTGCGAGATTGCCCGCGCGCTTTCCATCTA
Source organism: Bacteroidales bacterium (assembly GCA_024401805.1). GTDB lineage: Bacteria > Bacteroidota > Bacteroidia > Bacteroidales > UBA932 > Cryptobacteroides. The sequence continues at coordinate 6,165 of JAKSKG010000029.1, read as the reverse complement.
TCCCAAGTTCATTCTTCTGGACGAGCCGTTCGCCGGTGTGGACCCTATTGCCGTCGAGGATATCCAGTATATGATTGCAAAAATAAAGCATCGCAACATCGGAGTGATCATTACGGACCACAACGTGGGTGAAACGCTTGCCATCACGGACAGGGCATACCTTCTGTACGAGGGGACCATACTCCAGGAAGGGACGCCTCAGGCTCTGGCCTCCGACGAGGATGTGCGTACGAAATACCTCGGCAGCGGTTTCGTTCTCAAGCGTTCCGTAAGTGTGGAGAGGGCCGAGGCCGACTTCAGGGCATCGCAGCAGGCCGCCGGCGTAACGGAGGCCCGGGTCCCTGTACAGGAATGATTATGGCGGATACCGGGTACTTGGACAGATTCGAGTCGCTCCTGCGTGACGGCCTTGTGAAGCTTTGCAGGGGAGAAGGCCTGCTGGGAGATGGGCGACTGCAGAATTCACCGGATATTCAGGCAGTATGGAACGATTCATATCTGCAGTCTTATGTTGCGGATGCCGTCCGGAATTTCAATGACTATCCGGACGCCGCTCTGGCGTGGGCCGGATTTCTGGGGATGGCAGTGGCTCACAATTGGGATTCCGACTGGAGTTCTCACAGGAACGATTCATACGACAGCTATTACGGGTCGCGCGGTTTCGACGATATGGATGAGCATATTCTTTCGGACGTCCTGCATCTGAAGCAGGAGTACGCGGACAAAGTGTCTTCGGTTCTGAACAATTGCGCCCAGGCTACACTGGGACTTATCAGGCACGAGGGGATAGAGTCACAGACCTCGCTCGGCTTTTATGTACTTGTGCGCGCCTACTCGGTCATTTTCGAGATAGGGGCAGCAATCGAGTTCAAGCGGCTGGGATATTCGATGGTAAAGCTTCACTGATACCTGGGATTGATACCATGCTTTGACATCCAGTCCTTTGGCGTCATCTTGTATATTTCGGAGAAATTGCGGTAGAAGGACTGCAGATTGTTGTATCCGGATTTCAGGGCGGCTTCCTTTATGCTCATATCGGAATCCTTGGCAGATATGGTTTCGATGAATCTGTTTATCCTCAGAGAGTTGATGAAGTCAGAGAAATTCTGTCCGCGGCAACTGTGTATGCTTTGTGAAAGATAGGTGCGGTTGGTTCCCAACTTTTCCGACATGCTGACCAGGGATATGGAAGGGTCGAGATAAAGTTCCTCTTCTATTGCACGGCGTATCAGATCGTCGTCGGATTCGTTCAGAACATCAGGGCTGTCCCTTGTGTCCAGAACTTCGGCCGAAATGGAAGGTGCATCTTTCATCATATAGGTATAATAGCCTACCATGAACTGGAGTATTGCGGTAAAAAGTACATACGTCAGACGTATCCAGAATACAGACATGAGTCCGGCAGGCAGAAGGATGCCCAGCAGTGTGACAAGTATCGCGGACAAAGAGAAGATAAGCACCTGCTGAATGTTTTCCGCAGACAATGGACTGCTGGAGTCATAGAATTCTGCCAGTCTGCGGTTGTATCTGTCGATGGAAATGAAGGACCAGACGGTCAATGATGCAATTTGCAGGCAGAAGAATGCCTTGAAAATCAAGGTGCCGGAAAACGGAGAGAGTACCACCGACGGAACCAGCACCAGAACATCCCATTTTGTAATGCCGTGCGGGGCGACTTTCTGGCGGACGGCGAAGTGCAGCAGGGGGAGGATGAACAGGGCAAGGCCGGGCCCTCCGATGTTGAAATAGTTCAGCAGCGCCGTGACCATGCTGCATATGACGAAGAGCTGAACCTTGTCAAGATTCTTCAGGAAGAAAATCCGCAGGACCCACAAAAGGGTTACGGCAGACGGTGCCAGGAATAACCAGTCTACAGGCATTATACACTATTAACAATTCTACAAATACGTTTCCAAATCTACAAATTAATCAAAATTTTACAAAAATATTTCTCACATCCACAAACCATGGATGTTTCTGAAAAAATAAATAATACATTTGTTGCGGCGCTTTTGGGGACTGTCCCTGCCGGGAAGAATGAAAATCAAATAATAATACTATCATGTACATCAAGAATTCAAATTTCGCAATTTATCTGGGCGTTGCCCTTCTGGCAGGGTTCGGACTCAGTTTTGCCGTTGGCACTCATTCAAGTTCCGATTTTGTGAGCGGGGATATATCCAAGGCCAAGAACTATTTCGGAGCAGTTGAGGATCCTCAGGAAAGCCTGTTCGACGAAAAGCTCGCCAATGATTCGGAGTATTACAAGATGACACAGGCCACAATGGATCTGCTGCAGGAGCGTATGGACGTGCTTGCCGACCTTACCAAAAGGACAGAGTCTGTTTGTGGGGGCATAGAGGAGTTTACGCCAGTCCTCAAGTCTATCAATTCCCTTCACGCAAAATCATATAACACCAGTATTGCGGTAAAGGCTGCCACCGAGGCTATGAAGAAAGCACTTGACGGCAAGCATACCAGCTTCGAGAAGAATTCCACAGACGCATACATCGGGTATATGAGGATTACAAGCCAGCTCGCTGCAGGAAAGCAATTCGTGGATATCGCAACCTCTTATGTAGAGGGTAAGGACCCTTCAGAGTGTGAGGATATCTGCAGGCTTGTCGGAGACTGGAGTGTATATTGCGTGCTTGATGCCGCTTTGAACGGCCAGGAGAGCGAGGTTAGCTATTGGCGTGCAAAATCAGAGGAACTCAGCGGATCAGAGGCGCTTGCCGGAATGGCCACCGGTTTCGGGGCTGTCGAAGGGCTTAAGTCGGAAGTTGCCGGGATGACGGACGGGCAAATCCTCAATGCTGTGGGCAGCGGTCAGGAGACCCTGTCGATACTCTCGAATTTCGACGGCCAGATGAAGGCTGAACTCAAAGGCTTCTTTGACAATATGAGTGCAGGTGCTTTCAATGCGTTGGCCGATGGCGCTTTTGATTCAAAATTCAACGCATTGCCTGATGATGCCGTGAAAGCCGGTCTTCAAAGTGTCCTTTCCGGTGTGGCATTTGGAGAGTTGTCCATCAATCTGATACAGGGGCAGACACAGGTTGTGATGAGCAATACTACCCAGAATCAGGGAGAAACCGGTTCATGGAATTGAAATACAAGGCAGTAATAATGACCGCAGGGTTATGGTTGTTCCAAATCATAACCCTGGGTTTTTCCTGTCAGGCCCAGACCATATACCAGTACAAGTCCGACAGCGCTACTGTATGTTTCTTCAACAAATCCCAGTCGCAGTATATCCCCATGCTTATGCGCCGATATCAGCTGGGACGCACCCTTCATTCCCAGGTTTGGGGTGATCTGCCCGGACAGGCGCCTTTCATGATGCTCACAGACTGGGAGGATGACGGGAACGCCGGTGTTACGGCCATTCCGCATACTATGATTCAGATAGGGCTTGCGCCGTTGAATATGTCATATTTCGTGGCACCGTCAGACGAACGCTATGCCCATTTGTTCAAGCATGAGTACACCCACGTGGTGATGACCGACAAGGCTAACGGAAAAGACCTAGGATGGAGGAATTTCACCGGCAGCAAGGTGGTGCCGGATTCCGAGTATCCTTTGAGCTCACTATGGGGCTATTTCGCAGCTCCCCGCTGGTATGCTCCACGTTGGTACCACGAGGGAATAGCCTGCTTTATGGAAACCTGGATGTCGAGGGGCTTCGGCAGAGCCCTGGGTGGCTATGACGAGACTTATTTCAGAACAAGGGTGCTCGAAGGCAAGGATATGTTTTCTGTAGTCGGTCTTGAGACGGAAGGCAATACGTCCGACTTCCAACAGGGGGCGACTTCATACCTGTACGGTACCAGATTCGTAAATTATCTTGTATACAGTGACTCTCTCGGCAAACTGGTCGACTTCTACAATCGTACGGACAGCAGCCGGACATATTTTCTGAATCAGTTCAAGAACGTGTACGGCAGGAATCTGCGTGATTCGTGGCAGGATTGGCAGGATTTTGAAAAACTGCATCAGCAGAAGAATCTTGAAAAGATAGCGGAATATCCTCTGACGGAGCTCCGTCCCATGACGGATGTCAATCAGGGGGCTATGTCTCCCATGATAGTGGACGAAGAAGCAGGGGCGGCATTTGCCGCAGTCAATCATTCCGGGGATTTTGCCAAGGTGGTCAGATATCGTCTGGACGCAGATGGCAGGATACAGGGTGAAGACCGGCTGGGCTACATAGATGGCTCCCAGATGTATCAGAATGCATATCTTGCATATGACAAGAAGGGACAGAGACTGTTCTGGACGGACCGCAATTTCAAGATGCGCGGCCTTGTTGTCTGCAACCTCGCGACCGGCAGGACGGTAAGGAAACTCAAATATCAGAGAATGTATGATATCTGTTATGACAATGCCAACGGATATCTGTACGGGCTTTTATCCAATATGGGCATATGCTCTCTGGTAAGATATGATTCTTCCCTGGAGAACAGGGAAGTCCTGTATTCTTTCCCGTTCGGAGTGAGTGTAAGTGATCTGGATGTTTCTCACGACGGAAGCAGGCTGGTTGCATCCATGCTCGGTACGGCAGGGGAGCACACCCTTGTTCTTTTCGATACCGGCGGCTTCGATGACGGGGTGGTATCTTACACGGAACTGTATTCTCTTGAAGATTCCAACCTCAGCCAGTTCCGATTCAGTTCAGATGACAGGACGCTAACCGGATTCAGCTATTATACAGGAGTGCCCAATGCCTGGGCTTATGATCTTGAGACAGGGGATTTCAATCTGCTCTCCAATGTACAGAGCGGTATCTTCGCCCCATATCTGGGCTCGGACGGAAAGGTGTATGCACTTTCCTATGGATCTGACGGTATGACACCGGTAACTTTTGACTATGAAATCCTTCATGACGCCAACAGCATCGATTTCCTGGGACAGAAAGCTTATGACGCCCATCCGGACCTTCCGGACCTCGGAAGGCTGGAAGCCCCGCTTCCGAGGATAGAATTCGGAGAGGTATACGATTCTATCACGGTATATCATCCTCTGAGGGAAATGAAATTCCAGGGCGCATATCCGGATATCGCCGGTTTCACGGACCGCAATGCCTGGAACAATGTCACCCCTGTGCTCGGATACCACCTTGCTTTCTATGACCCTCTTTCACTTTGCTCGCTCAATCTTTTTATGGGCGCCTCTCCGTGGAGCACCAATGACTGGGGGAGCCGTTTCCATATCAGCGCCTCTCTGAAGTACTGGCAATGGTCATTGAAGGCTTCCTGGAACGAGGCAAGTTTCTATGATCTCTTTGGCCCTCTGCGCCGTTCGAGGAAAGGCTACCAGTTCGTACTGGGCTATGACACGAAGCGCAATATGCAGTCTCCTTTCAGCATTTCCTGGGGAGGGCATCTGGGCCATTACGGGAAACTTGATGCGCTTCCTCTTTACCAGGACGTGCAGGTTCAGAGCGGAATCACGTCGTTCCAGACATTCGACGCCTACATAAACGGGAGCAAAGTCAGGAGTTCTTTGGGGGCAGTAAGCGGAGAGCAGGGCTACAGGTTCGGAGCCAGCGCATATTCATACCTTGCCGGGGGAAAACTGTTCCCTGCCATAGACCTTACCTGGGAACAGGGATTCCTGCTTCCGGTCGGGAAGCACAATGCTTTCTGGTTCAAAGGATGTGCGGGCCAGAACTTCGGCGACAGCAATTCCACTCTGGGCAACTACTATTTCGGAGGCTTCCGGAACAACTGGGTGGACAACGGCACCATCAACCGTTATCACAGCCTTTCTGCGATGCCTGGGGCGAAGATAGACCAGATAGGAGCCCACAATTACCTGAAGGCGACAGGTGAAATCAATTTCAGTCCCATCAGATTCAACAATTTCGGATCACTCCAGTGCTATCCGAACGTGATCCAGTTCACTACATTCGTGAACGATCTGGTGACCGATGTCTGGGGAAAGACTTCTTGCAACAGGGCGAATTACATAAGTGCAGGAGCCCAGATGAACATACAGATGGTTCTGTTTGCCCATATGACCACTACGCTGTCGGTAGGTTATGCCAGAATTTGGGGTGACCAGCTTCGTGACGGCGAGCTGATGATTTCTCTCAAACTGTTATAGTGGTCGGGATGATCCGACTCGAACGGACGACCCCCACGTCCCGAACGTGGTGCGCTA
>JAKSKG010000028.1 GCA_024401805.1 Bacteroidales bacterium | reverse complement strand
TTGCGTAATAGTTTGGAGTATGGGCAACGAGGCCGGCGACGGCCCGAATTTCGAGGCCTGCTACAGATGGCTGAAGGAATTTGACACCACCCGCCCCGTGCAGTACGAGAGAAACTGCGATCTGCCCGAAAGGGCCTGGACCCAATATAGCAGCGACATATTCTGCACGATGTATCCGGAATATTCATTCTGCGAAAAATACGCCGAGGTGGGAGACAAGCCTTTCATCCTATGCGAATATGCCCACGCAATGGGAAATTCGGAAGGAGGACTCAAGGAATACTGGGATCTCATACGCAAGTATCCGGGTTTCCAGGGAGGCTACATCTGGGACTTCGCGGATCAGGCGATACTATGGCCTTCAGACAAGAGTTCCACCGGGTACATCTACGCATTCGGAGGAGACTTCAACGACTATGACCCGTCCGACAATTCGTTCAACTGCAACGGCATCATCGCCGCCGACAGGAGCCTGCATCCGCACGCTTACGAGGTGCAGTACCAGTATCAGTCCATACACACGAGCCCGGTGGATATCCAGAAGGGGCGGATTGAGGTTTTCAACGAGAATTACTTCATCCCTCTGGACAATTACCTGCTCGAATGGGAACTCGTATGCAACGGCAAGCCGGTCGAAAAGGGAGTCTATGATGCCCTGAACGCCGCACCGCAGAAGACTCAGACGGTATCTCTCGGATATGATGCATCCGATTATGAAGGAGAAGTCTTCCTCAACGTGAAATATACGTTGAAGAAGGACGAAGCTCTGATGCAGGCCGGGGAGCAGGTTGCACACGACCAGCTCTCCGTCACAAGCGCGCAGTGCCGCCCTGCCCCGATAGGAGTACAATACCCTCTGACGGCAGTCTTCGATGAGAATACAGGATTCCTTTCATCCCTGAAATACAATGGCAGGGAGTTGCTGTCCGAGCCTGTAAAACCTTGCTTCGGACGCGCACTTACCGAGAACGACCTCGGCGCCAGCCTCCAGAAACGTATGGGCTGCTGGCTGTATCCCGAAATCACGCTGCTTGATATGGAATCCGACGGCAACAACATAACGGCACGATACGCATTGGGAGATTTTGCAAAAGTCACTATGGAATACTTCATCGGCAACGATGGCGCCATCACCGTAACCGAAAGCCTCACGGACGTAAAGGAAGGAACTCCGGACATGTTCCGTTTCGGTGTCGAGATGGCGCTCGTTGACGGTTTCGAAGAAATCTCCTTCTACGGTCAGGGACCTTGGGAGAATTACTCCGACCGCCGGTCAGCCACCGCCACCGGCCTGTACACTCAGAAAATCGCCGACCAATATCATTACGGGTATGTACGTCCGCAGGAGAGCGGAACCCATACGCAGCTGCGCTGGCTTGACGTCACGGATACCGAAGGATTCGCCATCAGATTCACTTCCGACGAACATTTCAGCGCATCCGCCCTTCCATTCGGGCGCAGGGATATAGACCTTTCGCTGACAGGCGGCGGGCGTCTGGACCAGGATGGAGACCAAAGACACTCCCTTGAACTTCACCCCGACGGCAAGACCCACCTCAACATAGACAAGGCCCAGATGGGACTCGGATGCATAGATGCCTGGTGGCACACCGCAGATACCAAATATATGCTGCCTGCCGTGGAAAGGGAATTCACATTCACAATCCAGGCCGGTTCAGGCTCGTCCCTGTACGAACTTCCCGCAGGCGAGCCGTCCGACAATCTTAAAGCCGGGATCGAATCCTTCGTTGAAGAATCGGCAGGAGTTCCTCTCAAGTCCATAATCATCCTTCAGCATGGAGAGAAACTGGCAGAGGAATATATGAACGGAGCCCAAGCGGACAAGGCACAGTCAATGTGGTCCACCAGCAAGAGTTTTACGTCATTTGCAGTAGGATATGCCGTGGAGGAGGGACTTCTTTCTCTAGATGACAAGTTGACCGACATTTTCCCGGAAGAGACGTCTGCCGTTCTGGATACCATTTCAAACGAAGAGTACGCCGCTAACATCAGAGCCTGCACTCTCAGGGACCTGATGGTGATGGGCTGCGGTCACGATACGGATCCTACATTCGTCGTCATAGGCGGATTGTCCACCGATCTTGAGAACATGCCTCATATCGACTCTCTGGCCGATGCCGCCGGAATCAATATGGTTCAGGAATTCTTCAAGTACCCCTTCAAGCACAAGCCGTCCTCGTTCTACTGCTACAACAGTCTGGGAACATATATGCTTTCTGTCGCCGTAACGAAGGCCACCGGGCAGAATATCAATGATTACCTCTACCCACGGCTGTGGAAGAAACTCGGCATAAGGAAACCGGTATGGGACACGATGCAGGGATATGACTGCGGAGGGTGGGGACTTAGACTCACTACCGAAGAAATGGCCCGTGTTGGCCAGATGATGCTCGACGGCGGCCGATATGCCGGTTGTCAGGTACTCCCGGCAGGTTTCCTGAAAGAAGCTTCCAATCCGTTCTTCAAGTTCGACCTGCCTGACTGGATCGACATCGACCCTAAGTACCTCAGGCACGTGGCCATCGGATACGGATATCAGATATGGACGAACAGCGACTCATTCTATACTGCCGGGCATAAGGGACAGTTCATCTACGTACTCCCTGAATTCGATGCCGTAGTTGCCGTTACAGGAGGTTTCGAAGGTGGAGATGGCTATACCGACAGCGGATTGTACGTCTGGAGGCATATCGTACCCGCATTCCGAAAAGACGCCATGTCCCGCACCGGGGTTAAAAATTGACTGGAATATTGTTCCTATTGCCAATCTGCAACAGCACAAGCAAGAACACTATCGTCAAAGAACCTCTTCACCTTTTCAGGGAAAGTGGAATCCTCGTCATAGGCGGCGTGACCGCTGCCCGGATACACAAGACTGCGGCAATGCAGCGCCGACACTATGTCTGCGGTGCCCTCACCCCCTAGGACCGTATCATTCTCCACTCCCGTTACAAACACAGGACAGGAAATCTCCCCCACCCGGGCGGAAATGTCAAAGGAAGCGACAGTATCGGCCATGATGCCAAACGAGCGCATCTCCTCCGGAGTTCCGGCACCCTCGAGACGTGCGAAAGCCCGCGCGTATCTGAGATAATATTCAGGAGAATAGACCCTGCGGAAAACGTCCCTGTTGAGCTGCTCCGGACTGCCGAGCGCTGAAAGTTCCTTCCATCCGCGCATTACCTTGCGGCTGGTGTCGCTCTGACGGATAATGGTCGATGAGAGCATCATAGCCTTTACCGCCTGCGGATGCTCCAGAGCCAGCTGCATTGCAATCATTCCTCCCTGCGAAGGGCCGAGCACGCAGGCGCTTTCCACTCCGATCTGCTCCAATGCTGCAACGGCATCCCCGGCCAGATCGGCAACGGAACACCCCGGTTCCGGATTATCCCTGCGGTCCAGAAGGTATATCGTAAAATCGGGCAGAAGAGCCCTGTACGCGTGCGCAACGGCATCCGCCTGCGGAGTCACCTTATGCAGGCTCATACCCGGAATCATCAGAAGCGGCCTTGGACCATTGCCTATTATTGCGCAGTCCATACTACTGCCGCCGGCAGAAAGTGTCTTGATCTCTGTTCCCATATCGTATCAAAGATACCACAACTTTTGGAATTTAATCCGTGGAATGATATATTTGTATTGCCGTAAGGCGCAATGCAAAAAAAGATATGAATACAAAGAAGTTTTTTTCAGGCCTGTTCCTGGCAGCCTGCCTTCTCCTGGCCGTTCCCGGAGCAGGAAACGTTTGTGCAACTGAAATTCCCGAAAGACAGAATATGGACGAAGTGACTATCATCAAGGACACGAAAACTGCGGATGGTGTACGTACCATCGTGGCAAAACCTTCCAACGTTTGTTCAAGGCTTATCGAGGTAAGCGTCAAGGACGGAAAGGTTATCAAGGTCAAATTCACCGGCGGTTGTTCCGGAAACACACAGGGGGTTGCAACCCTTGTAGAGGGTATGACCGTTCCGCAGGTTATCAAGAAGCTCAAGGGAATCGACTGCGGCGGACGCGGTACAAGTTGCCCGGACCAGCTTTCGAAGGTTCTGGAATATTTCCTGTTGTAGGAAGAGACCCTGAAACAAGTTCAGGGTGACGGAAAAAGTAGGAAAAGACCCTGAAAGATGCTAAAACAAGTTCAGCATGACGTTGGGTTCAGCATGACGTTGGGTCAGGGTGACGTTGGGTCAGGGTGACGTTGGGTCAGGGTGACGAAAATAAAAAAAAGCAGCGGAAACGCTGCTTTTTTTGTCGGGGTACTGTGACTCGAACACAGGACCCTCTGGTCCCAAACCAGATGCGCTAGCCAACTGCGCCACACCCCGGATCCCCTTGCGGGACTGCAAATATATACACTTCTGCTGAAATAACAAAAAAATATTTCAAAAGTGCTTGTCATTTGGCCTTGATGTCCAGTTTCTTGTCAATGTTTGTCATCTTGAATATACTCATTACTGCCGGACACACATTGACCACGGAAAACGCAGCGCCAAGTCCCTTGGCTTTCTTATGGGTTGCAAGCACCTGACGCAGCCCGGCCGAAGACATATATTCCACAAGGCCGAAGTCAAGCACCAGTTCAACCGCCTCTGAGACAGATTCCACAACTTCTCCGAGTTCCGGAGATGAAACCGTATCCAACCATCCTTCCGGAATTATGGTGATGATTCCGTTTTCGTTTTTCTGAGAGATTTTCATATTCAATTCTTTATTGATTTCATAATGGTAAGTATGTTCCTGCCGTCGCGGTATTCGTAATCCACGGAGTCGGCAACTGTGAATGCAATGAGCCTTCCCAAACCACCCACGGCAGTATCTATGTCATATTCGTCGGTATCCGGCAGGTCGCAGCGCGGATCGAAACGCCGCCCGCAGTCCGTGAAGCGCATAATGACCTTGTTGGAATACTCCAATTCGAACAATATCTTCTCCCCTTCCGGAGCAGGACCGTCAAAAGCATAGGAACAGATGTTCACGAAACACTCTTCCGCAGCCACGCAGAGGTCCATAAGCATAGACTTCGGAATGCTGCTCCCGAACAGATAATCCCTGATTGCCGGAAATTCCCTAATATCATAGTCCAGTTCCAGCACTTTTCTCTTTCGGAAGAAGCAGCTGAGCATAGTGATGTCGTCACTCTGTTCCGCATTACCGGCAAACTCACGCACCGCAGCCTCGACAGCCTCGACATAATGTTGCTTTTCGGATGCGGCAGTTTCCCTGAGCACAGACTCGAGCCTGTCCGTCCCGAAGAATTCCCCCCTGCCGTTCACCGCCTCGTTAACTCCGTCCGTATACAGGAAGATAGAATCGCCTTCCCGGACAGGGATCTCGACGTCGACATATTCCTCGTCAGAGAAGATTCCCAGGGGAACACCGGCAGATCCGTCCAGTATCTCAGGTTCCTCATGAATGATATATGGAGGATTGTGACCGGCATTGGCATAAGTGAGGATACCCTTGTCGGAATCATATATGCATACAAATGCCGTGACGAACATCATCTTCGGATTTTCCTCGGAAAAAGTGGAATTCACGTTCCTGAGTATGGCCGCAGGTCCGTATCCCATCTTGGCAAACTGCCTTATGGAAGTGAGCGCTATCGCCATGAGCATGGCGGAAGGTATGCCCTTTCCGGAGACATCGGCAACAACAAGCATGGTGTGCGTTTTGTCTATTTCAAGATAGTCATACAGATCACCTCCTATCTCCTTGGCAGGATTCATCACTGCCTTGATGGCACAATTCTCCAGGAAAGCGAAATTGTACGGGAGTATGCCCTTCTGGATTCCGGCGGCAATGTCCACCTCGGCCTGCTGGCGCTCCTGTTCCCTGCCCATCCTTGCAATATCATCGACATAACTGTCCATCTCCCGGGTCATATGATTGAAAGACTCGGCCATCATCGAAAACTCATCCCCGTCATCGGCCTCCAGTTTTATCGCAGACCGCTTGCCGCCGGATATGTATTCATTCATGGTCCTGGATATGCGGCGCGCCGGGTCGGAAACCATCTTCCTTATGAAGTAATACAGCAACGCGGCAAGCACGGCAATTATGATGAACATGAACGCAGCCACAATATGAAAGCCGGTCACAACCTCGTGCCGGAGCTCATCGGTAGGCATATCGGCACCTACCATAGCCCTGTTCCCGAACTCGTCCACGGTCACCAGCATCACGTTCGTCGACTTGCCGGAGCCGGTGCTTTTCCCCACGGCATAGACCGTACTGTCATTCCAGGCCCGCATTTCATCCGGAGTCATGACGTAATCCACAGTCTTACCTACATAAGGGTCTTCCGGGGAACCGTTGCCACTCTTCTTGTTCCTTGTGAAGGAAAGGTACGTGGCCTTGCCGTTCTGAATGTCCGGAATAAAAGCATAGACACAGTCCACACGATACCAGGAACACATATATTCCCCAAAGAACGTATAACGGTCGTTGAAAGAAATATCTATTGGCCGGTTCTGGATATGGGACTCATACATGATGAGGTCGGCATAGACCCCGACTATCGCCTTGGTATATTGCTCTCCTTTAGACTTGACCTCACGGTCCAGGGCAAGATACGTTCCGGCAAGCAGCAACATGAAGGCCACTCCCAGCACTGCGGACACCCGCAATACCAGTTTCCTTGCAATAGGGTTGGTTATTTCCTTATTCATCCGGTTCAAAATAATCAAGTGTCAGAAGGCTTTCTATGGCCCTTTCCAGATATGCCGGTTCAACGAGCGGCCAGGAGAAGCCCAGACGGTACAATACATTGGCGGTAAACAGGTTGTCGGTATCTACCATATGCAGGTCCGGACGGTCGTTGGTAACAAGTCCCTGCAACTTGGCATTCACCTTGGAATCTCCCAGCATCCTGTAATAGTCCGAATAGTACTCCTCGTCCTTGACAGGTACAATGCTCAGTCCGCAGCGGTTGCTGGCCTGTATCAACTGCATCTCATCGAATCCGAAACGGCTGTCGGCATGGAATGCCGTAAACCTGTCATCGGTTCCGGCAAGCAGGACTATGGCCTTCGCAGTCATATCGATAGGAGAGAAACTCATAGGGTCGGTAGCATGGCTGATCGGGCACTTGCCTATGGTCACGAAGCCCCTGAGGGCATTCATGAACGCATTGGTGTTGAAATTGATCTGGAACTCTCCGTCACTGTGGCGCCCCATAAGGTTGCCTACGCGCACAATCTTTCCACGAAGGCCCTTCCGCACGGCTTCCAGCATCTTCAGCTCAGCGTGATACTTCGAGATGCCGTACTTGTTGTCCATATCATCTATCACGAACAATTCGTTCTCGTGCATCTTGACCTGTCTGATGTACGTTTCCTTGGTATGTACTCCCGGAACGGATACGGTCGATATCTGCACCATCCTGGCCCCCGCCGCCATAGCCGCGGCAATAAGGTTCTCGACACCGTGCACGTTGACCTTCTCGATTATGTCATCCGAAGAATAGTGCTTTACTATGGCCGCACAGTTGATCAGAGTGTCAAAGTGTACCGATGACAGTATCTCCCCAACGTTATCGTCCGTTATGTCTGCATCAATCACCGAGATACGATCCTTGAAGGCATCCTCGAAAGGATTGTCGAAGTAATACATCATCATATTCTGCAGACGCTCCTCGGAAGAAGCCATCTCTCCCTTGCGCACCAGACAGATGATACGCCCTTCGTTGCGGTCCAGCAGTTCCTTGAGGATATGGATGCCCAGGAATCCTACCGCTCCGGTAAGCAGCACGTCCCCTACAGGCTTCCTCTGTACAAGGTGAGCGTATTCTATGGTGTTGTACTTGAGTTCGTCCTTGTACTCGAAGTCGTCCCCCTCCGGTTTTTCTGCCGTCACTCCGGAGTCGGTCTCCGGTTTCCTCTGTGATTCTATATATTCAGAAAGGTCCTCAGGTGTAGGATGGTCGAATATGTCCTGATACTCGACCTTGATACCCTTGGACATCAGCTGCATTATGACTTTGGATGCCGAAAGTGACGTTCCACCCATCTCGAAGAAGTTGTCGTCTGCATAGAAGTCCTCAAGCGAAAGTACGGATTTGAACAACTCGCATATCTCCTGTTCCAGGGATTTCTTCGGAGCCTTGCGGGAACTCTTGCGGGCCTCGCGCTTGACCTCCGGGAGGGCCTTGACGTTCACCTTGCCGCTAGGGGTGAGAGGGATCTCATCTATCTGGAGCAGCACATCAGGGACCATATAGTATGTAAGACGAGATTTGAGGAAGGCCGTAAGCGCGGCTACGTCCACCGGGGAATCTGCCGTGAAGAATCCTGCAAGGTAATCCTCGGAGCCGTTGCTGCGCACCACAACCTTGCACTGCTTCACGCCATCGAAAGTCACGACGCTCCTTTCTATCTCGTCCAGTTCCACGCGGAAACCGCGGAGCTTGACCTGATTGTCTATTCTCCCGAAGAACTCCACCTCGCCATCCGCATTAAGGCGGACAACATCTCCGCTGTGATAGGCAGGACGCCCGTTCAGTGTGAAGAATACGGCCGCTGTCTTCTCCGGCAGGTTCACGTATCCGCGTCCTACAAGATCGCCGCAGATGACCAGTTCTCCGCAGGCCATAGGAGGCAGGATGTTGCCCGCCTTGTCCATGACGTAGAAAGCGGTGTTGGCCGCCGGGCCTCCGATAGTTATGCCGCTGCCGCTTTCCAGTTCCTTGGCACAGCAGGTTGCGGTACATTCGGAAGGTCCATATCCGTTGATGATATGCATCCGTGGAGATATCTCCCTAAGCTGGTCAAACAGGGTGCCGGGGAATGCCTCGGCCCCGGAGACTATGGTATGTATGCCCTCCAACGCCTTGCGGAACTCCGGAATGCCAATGTAATTGGAAAGGACGGAAGGAGTTGTGGCCAGCATATCCACCTTTGAGTCTGCGATGCAGGACGCAAGTGCAGCAGGATTGTGTATTTCCCTGTCGGTGGCTATGCATACGGTCTTGCCGTTAAGCAGGTGCAGCAAGTTGTCGAACACCGACATATCGAACGATATGGAGCTCAGGGCAAGGCTGACTTTCCCTCCCTTGTCCCCGTGGTAAAGGGAATAGGTGAAGTCCGCAGGACTGGCCAGGCAGGAGAGGTTCCCGTGCTCTATCATCACGCCCTTAGGCTTTCCGGTAGAGCCGGAAGTGTAAATGCAATAGGCCAGGCTGTCTGCAGGTATGTCCAGATCCGGGTTGTCATCGCGCCCGTCGGAAAGCACCTCTTCCAGAACGAGGGTGCGGTAAGGCTTGTCCGCACCGAAGAGATCCGCCCGCGAAGCCTTGATGTCCGCTGTTGTAAGCAGCACAGGGCTGGCGGAATCCGACAGGCAGTACAATATGCGTTCGTCCGGATATTCCGGCAGAATGCCAAGGAACGCGCCTCCGGATTTGAGGATACCCATCTCGGCAACGGGCAGCAGAACTGTCCTGTCAAGCACCATACCCACGACGTCATCGCGGCCTACCCCGCACTCTATCAACCTGTGAGAGAGACGGTTGGACATTCTGTTAAGTTCGTCGTAAGTCAGGGACCGTCCGTCACAGACAACGGCTGTCCTATCCGGCGTTGCGGCGGCATGCCTTTCAAAAAAACGGTTGACGCTTACGCGCTCGTAGGACCTGGCGGTGTCGTTGATGGCTGCAAGCCTGCGCTCCGCCGCCGGAGATAACAGAGAAACTTTCCCGAGCACATCCGCATCTATGAATCCCAGGACAGCCTGTTCCATAGCGCCGAGCAGAGCCTTTACATAGGACTCGGAGAAGATATCCCTGCGATACTCGGCCTCTATCTCGAACACGCCGGAATTGGCGTTCATGTTCAAGGTCAGCGGAGCCTTTGCCACCGGCGGCAGTAATGAGCGGAACTCGGCCTTACCGCCACACAGAGTGTCAAAGTCGAAGTTGTCTCCCTGATATACGAATATGATGTCCGACTTGATGGAGCATTCGCGTGATATCTCTGCAAACGAATATATGTCATTTGCCATACTGTCCATCAACTGGGACTGCGTTGCCCTTACAAAGTCCACGACCTTAGCCTTGTCGTCCAGACGGACAAGCACAGGCAGCGTCTTGACAAGCATTGTGAATGCCGACGACAGGCGGGAATCGCTGCGGCCGTTGTATACGGTCGTGAACAATGACTCGTCCCTGTTGCCGAACCTGCCCAGAGTATATCCGAACACGGAATTGAAGAATGCGTTCAAGGTAAGGCGGTTGTCCCGGCAGAATCCGCTCACTTCCGGTACCGGAACCGCAAGACGGACAGTAAGCCTTCCTGCATCGGACGAATCCTTGTCACGGTTCCTTTCCGGAGATTTAGGCGGAAGGCTCTCCGTATCGCATCCTCCGAACACTCCGGTATAGTAATCCTTCGCCTTGGCATATTTGTCGGAAGAGCGGGCCTGCTCCTCTTCCAGGGCAGCCTCGAATCCGCTGAAGGACTCGCGCACGAGTTCCTCTCCGGCATAAGCTCTGTCTATGTCCGAAAGCAGTATCGCTTCCGAAGTTCCGTCGGAGATGATATGATGGAAATCAAGGAACAGGCAGTTTCCTTCCGGAGTCTTAATCACCGACGCCCTGTACAAAGGGGAATCCAGCAGACTGAACGGCCGCACAAGTTCCGGGCCTTCCGGTATATGTTCCATCCTTTCCACACTTACACAGGCGGGAGTATCGTCATTGCGACGTGCCCGTATGTTGCCGTCCGGATCCGCGAACAGGGTCGCTTTCGAATAAGGATGGACATCGAGGGCCGACCTTACCGCAGCGGCAAGCCTGTCCGTATCCACTTCGGGTGCCAGGATAAAAAGCACCGGTATGTTGTATGCGACGGAATCTCCGGCGGAACTGCATTCCACGAAGATGCCCATCTGGGTCTGGGAAAGCGGATAATCCTCCCGGATTTCGTACGATGAAGCCTTGCCCGATTCCTGCAGCAGCGATTCGAGCTTGCGTACAGTTTCGTGCGATTTGATATCCTCGATCTTGACGGAAACATCGAACTCCGTGCCCAGAAGCACATTGAGCCTCAGAACTCCGATAGAGGTCAGACCTGCTTCGAAAAGATCCGTCTCGATTCCGAAACTCCCGTGCCCCAGGACATCGGCGACAAGGCCGCAAATCTTTCTCTGGATATCGTTTTCCGGCGGCACCAGATTCCCGGCCTTGCGCTCGGGACGAGGCAGGGCCTTCCTGTTCACCTTCTGGTTCTGGTTCAGAGGAATGCTGTCAATCTGCATGGTAACGGCCGGTAACATATAAGGAGGCTTCTCCTCTCGTATGAAAGCGCCCAGAGCCTCGACGTCGACCTCGGTGCCGGACACGACGTATGCCGCGATGAACTTGCCGCCGGAAGGATCGTCAAAGGCAGCCACCGTAGCATCCTCGATACCCGGGAACCGTCTGATGACCTCCTCGACCTCGGTAAGTTCCACGCGGAAGCCGCGCACCTTGACCTGAGCGTCACGCCTGCCTATGAACTGCAGGTTGCCGTCCTCCATATAGCGGACGATGTCTCCTGTACGATATACCCTCTCGTAACCCTTGTCATCGCAGAAAGGATTGCTGCCATAGGACTCGGCTGTCTTTTCCGGACGGTTGAGGTACCCTGCGGTGACGTGCGCTCCGGAGATCCAGAGTTCGCCCACCGCCCCCGGAGGCAGCAACCTGCCCTTAGGATCCACGACATAGAGTTTCACGTTGTCCACCGCCTTGCCTATAGGGATATCCTTGTAAAGGCGGTCCACAAGGAAGCCGCTGGCAAGGATGGAACCCTCCGTAGGGCCGTAGAGATTGAACAGCCTGAAGCCCTGAGGCGGAGCCAGAGGGGTAAGTTTCTCTCCGGCCACATTCAGGAATTTCAAGGTTTCCAGGCCGCCCATCTGCGCGAACTGGCGCCCCACCTGGGTGGTCATCGTGGAGTGGGTTATGCCGTTCACGTTGAAATACTTCTTCAAGGCAGGCAGGTCCAGACGTATTTCGTCCGATATTATGTGCAGGGTTGCACCGGAAATGACTGTCGCATAGGTGTCGAACACGTTTGCGTCAAAGCCGAAGCTTGCGTAGGCAGTCACGTTGCAGCCCGGGCCCAGATCATAGAACCTGCGCTCCCAAGCCGCCGTCACCATAGTGTTGGCGTGAGTGAATACCACTCCCTTCGGAGTACCGGTGGACCCGGATGTATACAGTATTATGAAAGGATCCTCCACCCTAGGGCAAGGCAGCTGAACAGAAGCTTCCGGCAGGCTTGGAATGGCATCCGCCATCATCCTCGCACCGGCGAAATCACCGGCGATTATTCCGCTCAGCTCCGGCGTGGTGATGAGCATTCCCGCTCCGGAATCCCGTACCATAAGGTTCAGGCGGTCCTGCGGATAGCTCGGGTCCAGAGGAAGGTAGGCGCAACCGGCCTTGAGCGTTCCCAGGGCCGAGAGCAGCATATGCTCGCAGCGCGGGATGAGTATGCCCACAACGGAGCCTTTCCCCATTCCGGATTCCAAGAGATGAGCGGCAAGGGCATCCGTGATGCTGTCGACTTCCCTATAGGTGAATTTCTTGTCTTCGTAAACCAGGCAGATTCCGTCCGGAGTAAGGGCGGCCTGCCGGCGGAAAAGGTCCACCACCGTCGAGTCGGATTCATAAGGCACTTCCGTGCGGTTGAATTCCCTTATGGCTTCACAGGCGGCGCTGTCTGCAAGGACTACGTCCGAGAGTGTCCCTGCCTCCATCATCTCCTTCACGACGTTGAAATACATCGACGCGAACCGGGAAATGAAGCCTTCCGTGTACAGAGACTTGCGATAGCCGGCATCCAGCGTGTAGCTGTCCCCCGTCTTGTAAAGCATGAAATGGATGTCCGACTGGATATCCGGGGTGTCGAGCATCCTGACATCCATACGCCCTCCTGCAATCGACGGCCCCGCGAACATCCCGGCCTGATATACGAACGTGATGCTCATTCCCAGGCCGTATTGCGCAGAGAGTTCCGCGAAGCTCATACAGTCGTGGGACATGGTGCCGAACAGGGCATCCTGCACTCCGGACAGGAAATCGGGAACGCTGCGGCCCTCGTCTATGGTGAAATACATTGGCAATGTCCTCACGAACATGCCCACTGAATCTGCAAGGGAACGGTCGTGCCGTCCGTTGTTGACGGTGCAGAAATAGCTTTCGCAGGCACCGTTGAGTTTTGCAAGCGCGTACGCGAATGCGCCAAGGAAGAGCGTGTTCTCCGTAATGCCGTGTATCCTGGCGAAATGCCCCGCCGATGCAGCATCGAATCCGTCGGAATGTACGCACACGTGTCCGGCTCCCCGGGCATCATCGTCCGTAACAACATCCGGAACTGGTGTGGAATCACATTCCATACCATCGAAACGCTCCTTGAAGAAATCCTGAGCCTTCTTATAAGCCTCCGTTTCCTTTAGAGAGTTCCCGGCAGAGGCCACGTCAAAGATATCCAGAGTCTCCTGCCGGCATTCCCCACCCCCGTACACCGAGGCTATCTGCTCCAGCAGAACTGTGACTGAACTGCCGTCGAACACTATGTGATGTATGTCGAAGAAGAACGAATCCCCCTCCGGAGAATGCAGGATATAGAACCGGTAGAGAGGTCCTTGGGAAAGATCGAAAGGCCTTACAAGCTCTTTGCAGGCGGCATCGAGATCCCTGGTTTCGATATCTTTTACAACTACCTCGCTGTCGCGGTAATGCATTCCCGGAACGCCGGCCTGCTCGGAAACGGTTACGTTCAGAGCCTTGTGGCACCGTGCAACCTTCTTTACAGCCTCCTTGAAACGGCCGGTATCCGTATTTTCCGGCAGACGGCAGAGTACAGGAATGTTGTATTTCACCGATTCCGGATCTGAATTGCCGTCCAGATATACTCCCAACTGGGAATCTGAAAGAGGGATGAAATCCGCAACCATATCATTGTGCGGAATCGTTGCGGAAGAGCCTGCCTCGCACAGTGCGGCTATGGCTTTCGGCGTCCTGGCCTTGAAAATCATATCCGGAGTCAAGCCGTATGAATCGAATCCCTCCAGAAGACGCAGCACCTTGATGGAATCACCTCCGAGAGAGAAGAAATCATCCTGAGTACCTACGATACCGCAATGCAGGACCTTCTCGAACGCTTCACAGAGAGCCTTCTCCAGAGCATCGGCAGGAGCACGATATGCTGCCTTGTACATATCTGCGGCAGGCGGCAGCAGGGCCTTGCGGTCAAGTTTCCCGTTCACGTTGCGCGGCATTTCCTCCATCCTCACAATAAAACGCGGAATCATATATTCCGGGAGAGTCCTGGACAGTTCCTTACGTATTTCCGACTCGTCAATATGCTCTTTCTCAACATAATAGGCAACCAGATAGTTCTGCGAGTCCTCGTCCTCGAACGCCTTGACCGCAGCATTCCCTATCTGTGGCATATCCATCAGACGCCCCTCGATCTCAAGCGTTTCGACCCTCTGCCCGTTGACCTTGACCATCCAGTCCTTGCGGTTGGAAAAGACGATGTCCGAGCTGTCATTCACATAGCCTATGTCTCCTGTGCGGATCAATGTACGGCCGTCCGGCATGCGAAGCATTGTACAGGATGTCTTTTCGGGGTCCTTGAAATACACGGTGTCGAATTCGCCGACAGGGCATATTTCTCCCTCGGTACCATCCGGGACAGGATTCAGGTCATCGTCAAGAATGGACACCTCCACTCCCTGCATACTTCTTCCAATAGGGGTGTTGTCATATGACTTGTCCACCAGGAATGTCGTTACGAACGCGGCTGTCTCGCTCATTCCATAACCGCAGAGCAGATCGTACCCATCCGGAACCAGACGCGACACTCTCTCGCCGCAGGTGATTACGCGCTGCAACGCAGGGTCCGTATTATGATACAGACGCAGCATCTGAGGAGTGATGATTCCTACCGTGATTCCGTGTTCCTTGTAATAAGCCGCCATTGATACGGCGGACTTTCGCACATTGTCCTCAAGAATATGGGTCGTGCCCCCTATCGCAAAAACAGTATGGTATTCGATGATCTGCAGAAGAAACGAGAAGAGCGCTGCGCCTGCATAGATCACGGGAGATACTCCCTCGAACACAGATTCGTGACGGATTGCGCCTCTGGCAAGGTCCGCAGTACTGAATAGTATTCCCTTCGGAGTCCCGGTAGAGCCGGAAGTGTAAGCCAGAAGGGCAGGCTCCGCGCCCTCTGCAGGATTCTCGAAAGGATCGTATTGTTCAATGTCGGAAAGGAAATCCTCTGTTATGGTAAGTCTGGAACCACAGTCGGTCCTTATGAATTCCACACGTTCGTCCGGATAGTCCGGCACTACGGGAACTACAACGCATCCTGCTTTGAGAACACCGAGGTATGCCGCCATATACTCCATACGGCGCCCCATATTGACAAGGATGAAGTCGCCCTTGGCAAAGCCCAGCGCATCGAGCTTTCCGGCCACCTTGGAGCTCAGAGAGTCAAGATCCGAATAACTTGTACAGCGTTTTCCGTTAGAGTCGACAAGGGCCGTCCTCTCACCCCACTTGACTGCAGACTGCTTGAACAGACTTATATAATTCATAATTATCGCTTTTCAATAATTACAAATATAATGAAAAAAGTAAAGTGGAGCAGGGGGTGGAAAACAGAAACGGACAGCAATCGAAAAGATTGTTGTCCGTTTCTGTAGGCCCTGGCAGAGTTGAACTGCCGACCTCTACATTATCAGTGTAGCGCTCTAACCAACTGAGCTAAGAGCCTATATAAATAAAGGGAGGAAAGTGCAAGACTTGATTGTTGTGCCTTGTTGTATAACCGCGAGCATAAAGCGTCAAGATCTTGCTCCAAA
>JAKSKG010000027.1 GCA_024401805.1 Bacteroidales bacterium | reverse complement strand
AATCAATTTTTCTACTTCTTTACCTCGTTATCTCTCTCAGTATTGTCAAAGAACTGTGACCGTTATCCGGTCTTAAAAATCCCCTCCGTTCTGAAGGGGATGCAAAGATACACTCTTTTTTTATTATGACAAATCTTTTTTAAGAAAATTTATCACTTTTCTTTTGCAAAAAGGCTTATGATATTGATTATCACATCGGAAGCCTTTTTCATACTTTCTACAGGAATCCACTCCATTTTACCGTGGAAATTCAATCCTCCCGCAAAAATGTTGGGGCAAGGCAGTCCCATGAATGAAAGATTGGCTCCGTCCGTGCCTCCGCGGA
Source organism: Bacteroidales bacterium (assembly GCA_024401805.1). Taxonomy (GTDB): domain Bacteria; phylum Bacteroidota; class Bacteroidia; order Bacteroidales; family UBA932; genus Cryptobacteroides. The sequence continues at coordinate 16,129 of JAKSKG010000027.1, read as the reverse complement.
TAGGCTGCACCTTGGGTTTCACCCCTGCCATACGCATTGCCTCCATAGCCTTTTCCACTATATGGTAGTGCGGCTCCACCTGTTTTCTCATATTATAATACTGGTGGCGTATCTCCACGGTGGCGGTTCCGTCGCCGTATTTCTGATTGATGAAATCCACGCACCGGTTCATCACCTTCTTCTTGTTCTCGTAAAGGTCCATGCTGTGGTCCCTTATTATATAGGAGAAGGTGGCTTCCTCGACTGTACCCTCGAATGATATGATATGGAAGAAGCCCTCGTACCCTTCCGTATATTCCGGTTTCTGGTCCAGAGGCAGAAGGGAATTAAGCTCCATTCCTATCCTGATTGCATTCTTCATCTTCCCCTTGGCATACCCGGGATGAACGTTGCGCCCCTGTATATGAACGGTTGCAGCAGCGGCGTTGAAGTTCTCGAACTCGAGCTCTCCGACCTCGCCGCCGTCCATCGTATAGGCATAGTCGGCACCGAAGCGGCTTACGTCGAACTTCACCACTCCGCGGCCGATCTCCTCGTCCGGAGTGAACCCGATCTTTATTTCTCCGTGCTTGAATTCCGGATGGGAGCAGATATACTGCACGGCATCCATTATCTCTGCCACGCCGGCCTTGTCATCTGCACCCAGCAGGGTGGTTCCGTCCGTAGTGACTATGGTCTCGCCCTTATGCGCCAGAAGTTCCGGGAATTCCCCCGGATCCAGGCAGAGTCCTTCCACTCCCTTGAGGGCGATTGCCCCTCCGTCATAATCTGGGATGATCTGCGGTTTGATGTCCGCTCCAGATGCATCCGGAGCCGTATCCACGTGGGCAATAAATCCCACAGCGGGAACTTTCACGTCCAGATTGGAAGGAATGGTTCCCATAACATAGCCGTACTGGTCCACAGATGCCTCAACCCCCATGGCATTAAGCTCGGAGCAGAGCATTTTCAGGAGATTCAGCTGTTTCTGTGTCGAAGGCTGGCTCTCTGAATCCTCGCAGGACTGGGTATCTACAGAAACATAACGCAGGAATCTGTCAAGTATCTTTTCCATATTATCTGTCTTTTTTCATTGATGCAAAAACAAGGTATGCGCATATCGCAAGGAAAGGCACGATTGCCACGGCCTCGCCCCACTGGGCGTTCCAACCGGTGAGGAACCAGTCCACTCCGGCGAACTTGAGTATGGCGGAAACAACGCCCATAAGCGCACCGCCGGCTATGAATCCGCTGGCAACAAGAGTTCCCTTCTGGCTGCGTGCCTCGTTGACAGCCTTGTCCTTGGAGCGGCTTCCGACAAACCAGGAGATTGCTCCTCCGACAAGCAGAGGCAGGTTCAGATCTATAGGAATGAACATTCCGAGGCAGAATGCCAAAGCAGGCACTTTGCAGAAATTCAGAATGATGGCAATGGCTGCGCCGATTCCGTACAGGAGCCACGGAGCGCTTCCTCCGTTCATCATTGGCTGGATCACTGCGGCCATGGCATTTGCCTGAGGCGCAACAAGAGCGCCCTCTCCGGTGAAGCCGTATGTCTTGTTGAGAACCATCATTACCGCGCCTACGGTGGCAGCCGCAACCACAGTTCCTACGAATTTCCAGGCTTCCTGCTTTGCAGGAGTGGTACCGAGCCAGTAACCTATCTTGAGGTCGGTGATGAATCCTCCTGCCATGGACAGGGCCGTGCATACAACTCCTCCGATTATCATTGCCGCAGCCATTCCGGAATTACCCTTGAGACCTACAGCAACGAGCACCAGCGCAGTGATGATAAGAGTCATTATGGTCATTCCGCTCACAGGGTTGGAGCCCACAATGGCTATGGCGTTGGCGGCGACTGTCGTGAAAAGGAAAGCTATCACCGCGATTATTAGAAGGCCTATCAGAGCCTGCCAGATATTCCCGACTACCCCGCCAAAGGCGAAGAATGCAAAAATCGCGAGCAGCGTAAGCGCTATTCCGAACACTATCACACGCATGCTCAGATCCTTGTCCGTGCGCTCTACGTCAACAGGACCGGACTTCTTCTTTCCGAACTCTCCCACTGCAAGGCCCACTGCACTTTTGATGACCCCGGAGCTCTTTATGATGCCTATTATGCCTGCGGTAGCAATTCCACCTATTCCTATATGACGGGCATATTCCTTGAAGATCTGGTCAGGAGACATCTGGGATATGGTCTGGGCTATCCCGGTGCCCATAAGGTCTATGACCTGGCCTCCCCATACAAGGTTCATCAAAGGTATTATGACCAGCCATACGAGGAAACTTCCGCAACAGATGACAAAGGCGTATTTAAGCCCCACGATATAACCGAGTCCAAGAACAGCGGCGCCCGTATTGAGTTTGAGTACGACTTTCGCCTTGTCCGCCACGACCTGCCCCCAATGCATGACGGTTGTGCTCAGGGTCTCGGCCCACGCTCCGAACGTGGAAACTATAAAATCATACAGACCTCCGACCAGTCCGCTGAAAACCAGCGTCTTGGCTCCGTTGCCCCCGTCTTCGGAACTTTTGAGCACCTGGGTGGCTGCAGTCGCTTCAGGGAAAGGATACTGCCCGTCCATCTCTTTCACGAAATATTTGCGGAAAGGTATGAGGAACAGGATTCCCAAAACTCCTCCCAGAAGGGAAGAAAGGAACATCTGTATGAAATTGACCTCCAATCCCAAAATGTAGATTGCAGGCAGGGTGAATATTGCACCGGCGACAATTACTCCGGAACAGGCCCCGATGGACTGAATAATTACGTTCTGATATGTGCCGTCCTTCTTTTTAAGGGCGCTGGTCAAACCTACCGCTATTATCGCGATCGGTATTGCGGCTTCGAACACTTGGCCTACCTTCAGGCCCAGATACGCTGCCGCCGCGGAGAACAGGACGGTCATCAGAAGACCTACCGTCACCGAGTACGGTGTCACCTCCAGCGGCTGCTGTTTCGTTCTTTCTGGCTTTTCTCTTTTCATATTTGATGATGTATTTGTCCAATTTTGCCTGATCCTTGCTTTCCTGGCGATATTTCCGCCACAGAAGTTTCCTTGTCTTCTGACGTTTCTGCTGCAGGTTCTTGAGATTCTTTTCCGCAATCTTAAGGGAGTCCAGGGAATCCTTGACAGCCCACTTCGCCTCCCGTGCGGCAATCCTGGCCGCTTCTGTCGAATCCCGCTCAAACTGCTTCCTCTTGATTTCCGCAAGGCGCAACTGTGCCGCCATTTCCTTTTCCGTCACTGAGTCCACGGTATCGCCTCCGTCCTGAATTTCCGGGACATCGGCTGCAGGAGCCTCCTGCTCGGGCACGGTTTCGGCCGGTTCAGCCGTTCCGGGATTTTCCGTCACCCCAACCGGCTCAACCTCGGCCTCCACGGCAGGGGACTCTTCTTCCGGCTCCGATTCCGGTTCCGGTTCTGATTCCAATTCCGGTTCCGGAGAAGGAGGAAGGTTCTTGAGGGAGTCACGGACCTCGATGGAACGGTAAACGCTGGCCATGTACCCTGGGAAATAGACTTCCGTGTACCTGAACGACGTGTGCGGATGCTCCAGGTACTCTTCACGCTCGGTCGGTTTTACAGTCAATGAAGTAATGTCCTCTTTCCCTGCGGGACGGAGTTCCGGAGTCCAGTTGAATCCTTTCATATGCATATCCTGGGCAGACAACTGCGCGCGAGGATAAGCGTCATTCTTCGGATTCTCGAAATAGTAGACCCTCTCCACCTCGGAATCCTTGAGCGTGGCGGAAAGCATCTTGCAGGCAACCTTGTTCACCGTGGCCAGGGCATCGTCCTCCTTGAGGAAAAACATTGCCGACGCATCTCCCAACGCATCGAAACGTGTAAGCGCGGTCGTAGTGTCGAAATATGCCATGACCTCGGTTCCCTTGATCTGGTCAAATGCCGTACTGTCTTCCTGAATCATAAGGAAGGCGTTGGACATCAGGCTCGCCCTGTCGACAGCCTGGTCCTTGACAAGTACAAAAAGGCTGTCCGAGTTGTACTGCCGGTTCCCCTCGTTCCAAACCATAGGGTCCACATACAAACGGGCAATGGAATCAAGGTCGTTGTATTCAAGAGAATCGCAACGGGCCTGGATATCCGTTCTGAACACCAGAACGTTGCCAAGGCCGGTAACAAAACCTATCTTGGTGGAATCCGGAGTTACGGACAGGGAATCTGCGGGAGCCTCCAGTGAATCGGCCGGTGCGGACAGTGAATCTGCGAAATCAACAGGAGATTCTGCCGGCAAGACCGGTGCTTCAAGCTGTTTTTCGAGCTGGTTTCCGTCGGGATCGTCCTTCTCCTGCTGCATCTTCTTTGCATTCAACATTGCCGCGAGGGCTGGATCGTTCCTGGCGGCTTCTTCCTCGGCGGCCTTTTGCGCGGCAATCGCAGCCTCGGCGGCCTTGGCCCTGTATTCACCTACGGGGTCGACATACATCTGGTCACGGCGACTGCCGGCAATGGAAATCTCTTCTTCCGGGATATCGCACATAAGAACGGTACGGTACGTAAGTTCGTCCCCTCCGACATACAAGGTGTCTCTGCCATTCTTTTCGTCTTCCGAGAAAATCGCCACAGCGGCTTCACGCCTGAGCGTGACCTTTGCCGTAGAATCATTGTAATAGGCATAATTGGACATTGCGGCGACATTCCTGCTGGTATCCTGGATCTGAACGTTACCGCGCATTTCCAGGTCATTGATATCCCTGAAGAAATACAATGAATCCGACCACACCTCCTGGGTCTCCCCAAGTCCGTGAACCTTGTCTGTAAAAAAGAAAATCTCTTTCCTGCGGTCATACCATCCGCTGCCGGCAGAAAGCATGTCCGAATCTTTCCAGAAATCAACGTCGTCGCAGAAGATGGCGGTGCTCATTTCTGAGTCATAATCCAACTTGTCCGTTTTCACGAACACGGAGTCCGTGAACATTTCCACCTGACGCCGGAAAGTGAAGTATTTCGACTGGGAACTGTACGTTCCGTCCATACTCTCTATTATCTGCCCGTCCTTGTCTTTCATGGACGCTCCGGAACGGAACACGGCAATACTGTCCTTTGTGTCGTAATCGAGGTTTCTGGTACGCAGTGTGTTGGATTTCTTGTTCTGGAGCTGTACCAGCGTCCCTCGGAACTGGGCCAGGTTATCGTCAATAAGGTAATTGAGCTTTTCGCTTGTAAGAATGGTCTCGTCCTGTATCACCTGCACGTTGCCCCAGGCATTGATGACCTTGTTGTCCACGTCCCACAAGGCCGTATCGCAGATAAGATAGGTTCCGTTATGGAGGAACGTTGCATCGATGGCCTTGCGATAACTCTTGCCGTCCTGTTCGACCAGGCTCAGGGACGTCCCTTTCATAAGACGCACGAGGCTGTCTTTCTGCTCGGTCTTCTCCCCTGCAGAAAGTGTCTGTACAGCCAACAAAGGCAACAATATCAGTATCAGTCCTCTTTTAAGTGCTCTGACCATTTTGCGTTGGAGAACTCGCAATCCTTGAATATCGGATCTATGGTGATGTGTGTCTGGTCTATCTTCTTTGATATGAAATCGGAGATAGCTTCCATCTGCTTCTGGTTCCTTACGCCTTCCAGAAGCTCGGTATAATCATTTTCCAGTGTTGCCGTGTGGGCAGGTATGATCTTGTCCAGACGGATTATCTTGTAAACCAGATTTCCGTCCCTCCCCTCGTTGTCAAGGGATTCAATAGGTGTCGACACCTGACCTACCTCAAGGTCCTGGACAGCGATGTAGTCCTGAGGCTTTATCTGATCTATTTCAAAGTATGCGGAACCTGTATTGGGGTCTGACATCTGTCCTCCGTTGGTGCGGGTGGCAGGATCTTCCGAATAAAGACGCGCGGCAAGGTCGAAAGTAAGCTCGGTGGTGTCTATCAAGGCTGCCAGGGAATCGAGACGCGCAAAGGCCTTTTCCCTGTCATCCGCAGTGTAACTCGGTTTAAGGAGTATATGGCGCGCATTGAACATGTCGCCCTTTTTGTCGATGACTTCAATGATATGATATCCGTCCGGAGTCTCCACAATCTGGGAAATAGTCCCGGGCTTGAGTGACATTGCCGCATCGGAGAACTGTGGCCAGTACGTGGATCTTGATGCCATTCCGAGCTCGCCGCCTCTCCTTGCCGTACCGGGGTCCTCGGAATACAGACGGGCGAGGGTCGCGAACTTCTCACCGTTGATGATTCTCTCCCGGAGCGAAAGAAGGCGCTCCTTCACCGCTGTGGCAGCCGCTTCCCTGTCCGGATAAACGCAGATCTGACTCATCTTGTACTTTACCGGAATGGTAGGCAGCTGATCTGCATCTACTGTGTCGATGTATTGCTGAACGTCGTATGGAGTGACTTCCGGAATCTGGGTTGCAACCTGCTGCTGTTCCTGCTGCATAAGGCTGTTGTCTTCCAACTGGGTGCGCCATTGCTGGCGAAGCTTGTAAAGGGGCATCCCGAAATAGTCCGCAGCTTCCTGCTCTCCGCCAAGCCTGGTCTTGAAGAAATCCATCCTGTTGGTGAGTTCGGCCTCGACCATATCCCTGTTTACGTTGAGGGAATCCAGACGGGCCTGCATAAGGAAGAGCTTTGCCTGCATGATGTTCTCCAGGACTTCACATCTGGAATTGCGGTCGGTGGCCAGGCCCTGGGCACGCATCATATTGACCTCGCCCTCGATGTCCGAAATCATTATCACTTCGTTACCTACAACGGCTGCAGCCTTGTCTATAAGTCCGTTGGAATATCTCTGGGCAGTCGCCGGCAGGCATACAGACAGCACCGCACAGGCAAGTATGGTGGATCTGAGGATTCTCATCGCTAATAAATTATAAATTTCTTATGTTCCAGGGCGTCCTGCAGCAACTCCTGTTCCAAACTTGACAGAAGTCTGTGCTTGCGCTCGTTCTGGATCATGGACACAATCTCCGCCTTGCAGTATTCTTCGGGAGCGACTCCGCTGTACTTGATTTCACACACATAGGTGATCTTCTCTTCAAGGGAAGAAGGATCCGATATTATGATATACGAACCGCTGAGGTTCGAAAGCAGCTTTTCATACTGGACATCGGAATCCTTTGCAAGGACCAGTATGTCCGACCACTCTTCCGAACGGTCCGCGTACTTCAATGCAACTCCTACGGAAAGGCTGTCAAGTTCCGCTATGTCCTCCGCCGCCGAAGAGGCGAGGAGTTTGACAAGATATTCCTTGCGGTCGCAATTCTTGGGGATTGCAAGATATCTGTAACGCAGGATAGGGCGCTCGAGCTTGAAGTTGTCCTGGTGTTCCTTGTAATATCTGTCTATCTGAGGCTGGGTAACCAGCGTGTCCAGACGGTCGTTGACATAGCGCTGTTCATATCTGTATTTGAGCAAGGTACGTCTGTACTGTTCCAGATCGTTTGCGACATTCATCTCCTCTTTGGAGAGCTGCTCCTGTGCGGTTTCCATATACAGAATCTCCGACGCCCACGAGTTGATGTAACGCATTGCCAGATTCAGGCTGTCCTCACTGGAGACATAATCGGGGATATATTGCGCAACCTCGGAGACATACAGTTTGTTCTTCCCCACTCTGGCCACAAGAGTATCATCGTGGATAATGGACGACAATGTCTCACAGGAAACCAGTGCAAGAACAGACAGGAGTATGGAGAGAATTTTACGCATAACTTACAAAGATAATAAAAAACCCTTTAGTTTTCCCGGGCAAGGGTTTCAATCATCTGATCTATGGCATCAAGGACCGGCTTTCCGTTACCTTTCATATTGTTGGTCAATATCGAGAAAATGATGATTTCCCCGTCAGAGCTGCTTGGAAGTATATATCCGCTGAAACAACGGACCCCGTTCAGGGAGCCGCTCTTCATGCGGACCCGTTGTTTCAAGGCCTTGTCCGCCTTGGGAAGGCGGGCTGCCAGAGTACCACTGCCAGGCTGTGGCAGAGAATTCAGATATGCATTGAAAAATGGCTTTGTAGCAACACCCAGAAGGAAATCACAGAAAAATCCGGGGGTTACGAAGTCTTGACGTGAAAGTCCGCAGCCGTCTGCAAGATCGCATCCGGAGAAATCAAAGCCCGAGGCCTTGAAGGTATCCTTGACGCTGCGTCCCCTGCGGGCAAGGTTCATAAAAGCCTCTGCATAGAAATTGTCGCTGGTGAAATTGGTATGCTTGACCATATCGGACAACCTGTCGGATGAACTGAATCCTATCTGGCGGAGGCTGTCGGACGGTACAATCCCGTCGGAAGCATCCGATCCTGTACCGCCTGTCACCACTATCCCGTTGCCTGCCAGATAATTCCTGAAGGCCTGGGCGCAGCTGTCGACAGGAGACGGAACCCCTACGAAAGCGCGGGTGAAAATATGCTCGGGATCCCTTACGTTACGCCTGAAATTGAGACCCCTTAGTTCCAGTCCGTCACCGCATCTTACGTCTCCCACCTGCCAGTACTCGTTTGCAGGGAAAATCCCAAGGCAGCGATGGTCTGCAATGATTCTGCCATCTATCTTGCTTATTCCGTTGGAGGAGAGTATTCCCTTCCACTGGTTGAACAGAGTCGTGACAGGACCGTTGAGGCCGAGTGAAGGGTCACCGGAACCTACGATGTAAAGATCTCCTTTGAGAACTCCGTCCTCTATGACTGCAGGGCTGGAAAGAGATGTCTTGAAACGGTAATCAGGCCCGAACTGGTCCAGAACAAGGGCCGTAGAAAGAAGTTTCACGTTCGATGCAGGCAGCATCCTGATTTGGGAATTGTAGTCCGCGAGAACTTTTCCGGATGCCGTGATCGCCTTGATGCCCCAGACTCCGGTTCTGAAAGGTTCGCTTTTGGCGACATCACCAACCACACTGTCGATTCCGGCAAATGCCCTTATGCACATAAGGACAGACAGGAGTATGCATATATATCGTTTCATTCTTGAAATATGCGAAAAAGGGCGCGACTATGCGCGCCCTCATATGAAACAAATCGGATTATTCGGCCTTCTTTGCAGGAGCGGCTTTCTTTGCAGGGGCCTTCTTTGCTGCAGGCTTCTTCTCTGCGGCAGCCTCCTTTGCAGGAGCGGCTTTCTTTGCAGGAGCCTTCTTTGCTGCAGGCTTTTTCTCTGCAGGAGCCTCTTCCTTCTTGGCAGGGGCGGCCTTCTTTGCAGGAGCGGCCTTCTTTGCAGCAGGCTTCTTCTCGGCAGGAGCCTCTGAAGCAGTCTTTACGGCCTTGCTGAGTCTCTCATAAAGAGCATCTGTGCCCTGGAGGAGTTCCTGACGGATTCCCTGATAGTAAGCCTTGCCGGCGCCCTGCACCTTGACATTGACCTTGTCCTTAAGGTCGTTGTAAAGCTTTGCAGCCTCGTCCATAAGGTCTACGATTTCCTGCTCGGATGCATTTGGATTAACAGTTGCGAAAATTGAGCAATCCTCAACGAATGCTCCAAGTACATACTCGATGTCCTTCTTGATTTCTCTAAGGTTCATAATATTTAGTGATTTTTATCTTTCTGAGCGACAAATATACATAAATAATCGGAAAGAGCGAAACAGTTTCCTACTGAGGGAAATACCATTTGCATTCCCTTACCGTGGCAGGGCTGCATCCACTGTCCCGGACACCGATGATCCTGCGCACGGCGACAGGGCTCTTTTCATAACAGTCCGCCTCTCCCGGAACAAGGGAATTGACGCGCACTATCTCTGAGGATTGGATGATTTTGCCTTCTCCAAGATAGATGGCCACGTGGCTGACCTTTGACGGTGAACTGCCGAAAAACAGCAGGTCGCCTTTACGCCAGCTCTCCATATCGAGAGGCACGGCCTCGCCTGTCTTCACCTGCTTGGAGGTATCTCTTGGTAGCAGTATCCCGTTCATGAAATAAGCCAGACGGGTAAGTCCGCTGCAGTCCACTCCCTTGACAGAAGTTCCGCCCCACATATAAGGTGTTCCCATAAGGGAGCGCGCGATGGCTTCCACCGAATCCGGGGACGGTGTCACCGACCCGGCCCAGGCCGAGAAATCCGCTACACAACTGCGAAGCATCCAACCTGCCCTGCCATCCGGGAGCACCACCTTGGCAAAACGGCCCTGGGTCTCCCCTCCCTTGCGCAAAAGGTCGCCCAACACCACCTCGGACAGCCTGTCGGACTGTAACGAAGGCTCCGACCACACTCTGGTGACATCCTCGATGCAGATATATTTCGGAGCCGCAATGTATGCATCCACGGAATCCGACGGAATAACCGAAAGCTGCAGCTCGTTTATCCATCCACGGTATTCAGGCTCCATCGCCTGCACGTGGCACCAATACCGGTCCGTACTGTCTATCCGGACAACCGAGCCCATCAGAAGCTGCGAATCCAGTCCTGATTCATAATCCGGGGCACTGCGCAGGAACCCAGCCGACACGGATACGACCGCCCATACTATTTCAAGAATAACGTTCATACCGCTAATATAGTCATTTGAGATCAAAAAAACCGCGGTCCATTGGATCGCGGTTACTTTTTCCGTGGAACAACCGATTACTCAGCGCTTTCCTCTGCAGCCTGCTCGCAATTCTCGCAGTTCTCGCAGCCCTCTGAGCACTCGCCCTGGCAATTCTCGCAATTGCCGTCGCACTCTGTGCACTCGCAAGCTTCTTCAACAACCTCAACAGCCTCTTCAGCAGCCTCAGCTTTCTTGCTGTTGTTTCCACAAGCAGAAACAGCGAACATCATAGCTGCAACTGCAAGGATCATAGTAACCTTTTTCATGATAAAACTAGTTTTTTAATAGGTAAATACATTACTGACAATCCGTCAGCGACTGCAAATGTAATCAGTTTTTCAACAGGTTGTACAAATTTTTTAAAAATTTTTCAAATTGTCCCTTTCCAACTCAAACACTTCCATATCATCAACTTTCCCCTGATCTATCCTGAACCGCAACGCCGTTCTTACCAGATGCCATCCCTGTATTCCGCAAGCGCCCGGATTTATACAGAGCATATCGTAATGGGAATCATTCACGACTTTGAGTATATGGGAATGCCCGCATACGAAGATCTGCGGCCGGTAGTTCTCTATCAGGGCTTGTGCCCTCATATCGTATTTTCCCGGATAACCTCCTATATGGGTCATCAGAATGCTCATCCCACCTCTTTGAAAGAACTGGAACGACGGGAAAAGCAATCTGGCGTCCTGGCCGTCACAGTTGCCGTATACCCCGACCACGGGTTTGAAACCGGTGATGCTCTTTATGAAATCATCGTCCCCGGCCCAGTCACCGGCATGCCACAGTTCGTCCACCGGCTCAAGGAATTTGCGTACCCGCTCGTCGAACACTCCGTGAGTGTCGGATATAAGGCCTATATACATACTACATGAATTTGAAATAGACAGCCTCGGCTGCAGTGACGGCAGCGGTTTCCGTACGCAGCCTGGAAGTCCCCAGATGGACTGGAACAAAGCCCCTGTCAATAGCCATATCCACCTCTTCTTTGGAGAAATCGCCCTCCGGCCCTATCAGGAACACTATCTCGGTGGCATCCGATTGTTCCAGCGCCTCCTTTACCGATGTTCGGCGTCCCATCTGCTCGTCACAATAAGCGACAAGCTTAAGCGCAGTATCCGGAGCGGAGGCTATGAATTCCTTGACGGAAACCGGTTCACAGGCTTGCGGAACGGCTCCTTTCAGGGACTGCTTTGCAGCGGAAAGCAGGATCTTGCGCATCCTGTCGGTCTTGTATACCTTCCTCTCGGAATGGTCCCCTATCACGGGGACGATGGCGTCCACCCCTATCTCCGTGGCCTTCTCTGCAAACCATTCGTACCTCTCGTTGTTCTTGGTGGGACTAACCGCCAGAGTGAGCCTGTACGGGTGGGAGCCCCAGTTCTTTTCGCACCCGAGAATCACTGCTGCAGCACCTTTGGGCGAAGAGTCAGTGATTCTGCACCGGTATAAGGTTCCTTCTCCGTCCATAACGAGGATTTCGTCCCCCTCGCGGTGACGGAGCACCCTTACGCAATGAACGGACTCATCGGCATCCAACCGGAGGATATCACCCTCGATATTGCGGCTGTAGAAGATTTCCATTATCCACGAATGATTGTCACCTCGTTGCCAAGGCCGAGCTTTATGATTTGGGAAGCCTTTCCGGATGCCCCGTATTCAAGATTCTTCGGGCAGCAGTAATCCACCGCCGATATTATTTCCCGGGATATTTCACTGAAATTCTTAGGGGTTGGTTCTCCGGAGATATTGGCCGATGTCGAGACAAGCGGATGCCTGAGCCTACGGACAAGTTCACGGCAGAAGAGCGCGGGACCGTCGGTGCAGCCCTCCTCGACGAAAGGGATGCGTATTCCCACCGACCCGTCCTCTGCCACGGCATTCGGGGCAAGGTACTGGGCCTGAGGGTATATTATCGTCATAGGGGCATCGTTGACCTCGACAAGGTCGATGGCCATCGAAGGAATCTCCCTGACGTGTTTTGCAACCATATCCATGTCACTGGCCAGAAGCACCAGGGATTTGGCCTCCGAGCGGCGTTTTATTTCATAGATCCTGCTTACCGCTTCCGGGTTCGTGGCGTCACAGCCCAGACCCCAGACGGTGTCCGTAGGATAAAGTATGACTCCGCCTGCCTTGAGAACGGAGAGAGCCTCGTTAATAATTTCCGTTATTTTCATCTGTCGAAAAGCGTTCCTTTCTTTCTCCAATATGTGACCAGAAGATAGCCTACCAGCATTCCGCCCAAGTGTGCGAAATGAGCCACTCCGTCGGCAGTTCCGGTAATTCCTGTAAGAAGTTCTATGCCTACGAATATCAATACCCAGGTGCGGGCCTTCATGCTGATAGGAGGGAAAATCAGCGTGAGACGGGACTGAGGAAAAAGCATCGCGTATGCAATCAGAACTCCGTAAATGGCGCCGGAAGCCCCCACCGTAGGGGTCATCTTGAGCCTCATATAGGATTGGGCCGCGGCAGTGGACCCGTCGGCAATCTGGGTCATGAAGTTCTGCGCCTCCAGGAAACCCACTCCCAGGTGCAGGACTGCGGCTCCAAGACCGCAGACAAGATAGAAGGTCAGGAACTTCCTGGAGCCTATCATCCTTTCCACCACACTTCCGAATATCCACAGCGCATACATGTTGAACAGGATGTGAAGGAAGTTCCCATGCATGAACATATGGGTGAGGAACTGCCACCAGTGGAAATATTGTGAAGCGGGATAATACAGGGCAAAGAGCCTGTACATGAAGTCACCGCCAAGCGCAGTTGCAATGAAAACTATGATATTTACAGTGATCAGGTTCTTGGTCACCGTGGGAGTCTCTATTCTGTTCGAGAAAAACATTTCGGTTCAGGTTCTTAAAATTTCTTTTCTATCTCCTGCGTGTCGATTATCGCCACTATCCTTCTGCCACCGGCTGTAAGTTCCGAATTGTCGCACGCAAAAAGTGAGTCTATCAATCTCTGTGCCTCAACCTCGGATGTCAGGTCGTCACCGCTCAGGGATCCCAGTTTGGCAAACTTCGAAGCAAGGTTCTGGCAAAGCACCTGAGGCAGCGCGGAACTGTCCTCTGAGAGTATCAGGAGCACGTCCGATACCATTTGCTCCACCTTTCCCTGCTCGCAGGTATAACCCTGCGGAACGGCATTCACGACAACCGTGTCAGTCCCGAATGACGAAATGTCAAAACCGAGACTCTTGAGTATGTCCGAATTGCCTTCTATGAGCGGCATCTGTGCAGCGCCTATCTGGACCTGAACCGGGAAAAGAGCTTTCTGTGAGACATTCTCACCTCCGGACAGAGCCTTGAGGAACTTTTCGTAAAGAATGCGCTCCCTTGCACGCTTCACGTTTACAACCATCATCCCCGACGCGGCCGGCACAACTACATATCTGCCTTTTATGACAAGAAGTCTTGGAGAACTTGCCAGATTCTGCTCGAACAGCATACCGTAGTCCTGCCTGCGGTCAACCGGACCGGAGAACCCGGAATAACCCCGTTCACTGCCGGATTGGGAGTCGAATGAATAATCGGGAGAAAGCGGGGTTTCGGGGTCGAAAGGATTGTACAGCGGGTCCGACACTGCGGCCGGCGATTCGCTGGCACCGCGGTATTCCTCGAAACTCCTTCCCAACTGTGGCAGTTCCACGGCCCCTGATGTGTCGAAATCTATGATGGCGCCGAAAGACTGCTGCCCCAGAACCTCCTTGACACAGGCATATACCGTCTGGAATACCAGAGACTCGTCCTCGAACTTGATTTCCGTCTTGGTAGGACTTACGTTGACGTCGACGCTCTGAGGATCTGTCTCCAGATACAGAAAATATGAAGGGGTGACGCCCTGAGGGATCAGGTCTTCATAAGCCTTCATCACGGCCTTGTGGATGTAGGCGCTTTTGAAGAACCTCCCGTTCACGAACAGGAACTGGTTTCCAAGGGACTTTCGTGCGGTGTCCGGCCGCCCTACGAATCCGGTGATTCTCAAAAGGGACGTTGTTATGTCAATGTCGACTATATCCGATGCCACCGATGAACCTATCAGGTCCAGAATGCGGTACTTCAGCGATTTTGCACTCTTCAACTGGAAAATGTCCTTTCCGTTGGACACCAGGGAAAAAGCCGTTTCCGGACGGGTGAGCGCCACCCGGGTGAATTCTTCGATTATATGCCTGAGCTCTACGCTGTCCGACTTGAGGAACTTCCTGCGAGCAGGGGTGTTGTAGAAAAGGTTCCTTACGCTGATGCTGGTTCCCTCCGGAGCGGAAGCGCTTCCCGCCGATGCATTGCCGGAGCCGTCTATCTTGACCTGAGTGGCGATTTCATCGCCTTTGCGGCGGGTTTTCAGAGTCACCTCGGACACGGCGGCTATTGAAGGAAGGGCCTCCCCGCGGAATCCGAATGTGCGTATCGCCTCCAGATCACTGGCAGAGGCTATCTTGGACGTTGCATGCCGCTCGAAACAAAGCACTGCATCCGCAGGCCCCATGCCGCAGCCATCGTCTATGACCTGAATCCGGGTGCGGCCGGCATCTGTCACCACCACGCTGACTCCGGAAGCACCGGCGTCCACTGCATTCTCCATAAGTTCCTTGACCACGGAGGACGGGCGCTGGACGACCTCTCCCGCAGCAATGAGATTGGCTATGTTGGCAGGAAGAACCTTGAGCTTGCCCATTACAGAAGAGAATAGAACTTGGCTATGAAGAACAGCACGGCAAAAATGAGTATCATGCTCACGATGCCTATGATGGTCTGGGTTCTGGTATTGTGGGTACGGGTGCGCTGGTAGGCCCCGTCACGGAATGCGCCCTGGATATAAGACCCCGGAGCATAACTTCCGTCCTTTTTGCTTTTCTCCAGAGAACCGTCCACGGCTCCGAACATCTTGCGACGTTCCTCGTCCTCTTTGTTGTAATATATCGGCTTGTAATCGAACACCTTGTGCTCTGATTCACCAAAGAAATTGAAAAGTCCCATTTGACAACAAAATTAAGGAAAATATTTATTTTTGCAGACATGCATACAAGAATAGGTCAAGGATATGACGTGCACGCCCTCAAAGAAGGGCTTCCGATGTGGCTCGGGGGCATACGCATAGATTCCCCGGTGGGTTTTGTCGCCCACTCCGACGGAGACGTCGCCATACACGCGTTGTGCGACGCCTTTCTTGGAGCCTTGGCTCTGGGAGACATAGGCCACCTTTTTCCGGATACATCCGACGAGTTCCTGGGGATTGACAGCAAGATACTGCTCCGCAGGGTTTGCGACCTTGTGACGGAAAAGGGATGGAGCATTGCCAACGTTGACATAACCATAGCGCTCCAGGCTCCGAAACTTGCCCCTCATATTTCCGGGATGAGGCAATGTCTGGCCGCAGTGATGGGCGTGGATACGGACTGCGTGAGCATCAAGGCCACAACCACGGAAAAGCTGGGGTTTGTAGGCCGGGGCCAGGGCTGTGAGGTCTGGGCCGTCTGCCTGTTAGAAAAAGATTGATTTTTTTTGCATTTTTGTAAAATAGCACTACATTTGCAGTCCCTTGAATAAGGGAACCGCCGCCAGCGGTTTTTCGCGGCCCCGCCGCACATTGACATTGAGATATGGTGTAATGGTAGCACTACAGATTCTGGCTCTGTCAGTGAGGGT
>JAKSKG010000026.1 GCA_024401805.1 Bacteroidales bacterium | reverse complement strand
ACGGAAAAGCACGTCCGGCTCATAAAGGACCTTGGCGTGACCGGAATCGCCTGCACTCCTTCATACGCCCTGCATCTGGCCGAGACTATGGACCAGATGGGCATAGACAAGAACGAGTTGAAACTCCGGATAGGGGCATTCGGTGCCGAGCCTTGGACAAACAATATGCGCAGCGAGATAGAAAGCCGTCTGGGAATGAAGGCCTACAATATCTACGGACTCAGCGAGATTATGGGGCCGTGCGTAAGCTATGAGTGTGAATGCCAGGAAGGCTCGCACATCAACGAGGACCATTTCCTCCCGGAAATAATCAATCCGGACACGATGGAAGTGCTTGGAGACGGCGATCAGGGAGAACTGGTTCTTACGACTCTGACCAAGGAAGGAATGCCTCTGCTCAGATACCGTACCAGGGACCTGACGTCGTTGGATCATAGTCCGTGCGGTTGCGGAAGGACTTCCGTAAGAATGTCCAGGGTAATGGGACGCAGCGATGACATGCTTATTGTCCGCGGCATCAACATATTCCCTTCACAGGTCGAGAGCGTAATCCTGAGCATGCCGGAATGCGCGCCGAGGTTCCTTATTGTCGTGGACAGGGTGGGAAACCTGGATACGCTTACCATTCAGGTGGAGGTCCGCCAGGAATATTTTGCCCAGGGATTCGACACGTTCGAGCCTATCATCAACCTGGAGAAGAAACTTTCCGGCAAACTCAAGAGCATCCTGAGCATCAGCGCAAAGGTTCAGGCAAAGGCACCGGGCACGCTCGATCGCAGCGAAGGCAAGAGCAAGTTCGTGATAGACAAGCGAATATTGAAATAATAAATATTTCTCGGATATGACAATTCATCAACTTTCCGTTTTCATCGAAAACAAGTCAGGGACACTTGTCAAGGTCCTCAATCTGTTGAAGGAAGTGGGGATACAATTGATAGCCATAACAATAGCCGATACCTCTGAATACGGTATCTGCCGTATTATCTGCAGTGAGCCTGTCAAGGCTTTTGAAACACTCAAGGAAGCAGGGATAGCCGTTTCCCTTTGCGAGGTTTTTGCAATCGAACTCGACGACGAGCCGGGACGAGCAGCAGAGGCTATAGACATTTTCGCAAGGGAGGGGATAAGCATAGCCTACCTCTATTCTTTCCTGTTGAACGGAAAGGTTGTGCTGGTTTTCAGGACAGACAACGAGCAGAAAACCGCGGAGGCTATCAAGAGCAGTTCCCTTAAAGTCATTACGGAGACGGCCTTGTCAGAGCTGCTGTAGGCAGTATACCGGAAGATGCTTCCCAATATTGGCTAGATGTCGATGGAGAATACTATCCCCCAGTAGTAAGGGTCTGTTTCAATGCTGGAGAAAAGGCGGCAGAAGCTGACTCCTATCCGTGTGTCATAAGGGATGAACAATACGTTGCCCAGTTTGGCCACAACGTCTGCTCCTACACTGGAAACACTTCCTTTCGATTTGCTGGAAAGATAATAGGAAAGATCGTAGTGTGCGATAAGCTCGAAGTTGCGGATATATGTCAACGGAGACAGGAATGACCAGTCCACCGGTGCAAAAGGAAGGGCATAATCTACGGACAGCTTTCCGTGGTGGCGGTATCTGGCCAGTTCCCTGTTGAGTTCGTATCCTCCCCTTGGGGCAACGCTGGCAAATGGACTCGCAAGCAGGGCGTTTCCGATATTCCTCTCTGCCAGGGCGCTGATTTTCACGCCGTGACTCTGCAAGAATCCAGGGACATAACCGTATACATATCCGTACAGATTGTCCACCATAAGGTTCCTTATCCCAGGCCTTGTGCAGTAACCTGCTTCTACGCCCGCTCCCCAGCGCGGGTACAGGCAGGAAGAAGCCATATTCCTTATCGTATAGGCTCGTATGCTGGCAGATACGGAGTTCGAACAAGCGGTATTGTCCCGGAAGGTTATCCTGTCGTTGCTGAACGTCCAGCGCAGCTGCGGTACGATTCCGCGGTTCCATCCTCCGGACGAGAAGTCCAGCGGCACATAAGATCTGACTTTCATCGAAAAGGCGGCAGGGCTTGCAATTGCCAGGGTGGAATGCATGCCGTCTTTTTCCTCGTCGAATGTCAGCTCCGTAGCATAAGCCCCTTCGTCGGAAAGATCGGCGGAGACTTCGAGCACAGGATAGAACCCGGAGTATGTGAGCCGCAGATGGCCCGCATTCGCCCATCCTGCGCCTGGTGTCCAGGCTGAATAACCCGCGAAACCCTGCAAGGTAGACAGTTCGTTCTGGAAATATGCGGACACCCCAAGGCCGCAGGCGGTCAGGAAATTATCGAAACTGATATTCTCGATGATGTCTGTATTGGCATAGAGCGGCAGCCACGAGTGAACGTTCACGAGATGTCCCAGCCTTGAATACGGCTCGGGGTCTCCTATCTGCACGTTGGAAGAATAATCTGCCTGCACAGGCTCCGCCGCTGTCAGGGAATCGGCCAACACCCAACTGTGAATGTCCTGGTAATCGATTTCCTTTACCGGAAGATCCTTTATGGCGGTCCGTAGTATCATCCTTCCTCCCGGCCCTAGGGAAGTGTAATAGAGAGAGTCATATACAAAGCAATGGTTGTTGCTGCCCTGGACCGACGAAGTAAGCTGCAGTACTTTTCCGTTTTCAGGGTTGAGCGAATAGAGTTCGTCCACGCCGTTTCTGTCACTTACAAAGGTAAGCGCATTCCCATAGGTCCCCAGTTCCTTTATTTTTGCAGGCCGGGCTGCCAGGACAGGTTCGAATGTGCTTACAAAGTACAGTCCTATTCCGTCCGGGCCCAATACGGAGGCATAGACGTTATCGTCTTTCCAGGTGGTTTCCAGAACCTGCAGCCCTTTTGGAGCTGGGTAGGAATACAGTTCCTTTCCGGAATATGCGTCAAGTATCATTACGGCGCTGCTTCCGTCTTCCAGGCTCTGGCTTGCTGCAAGGAATTTCCCGTCTTCCGATACGGAAGGATTGAAGAACCTGCTTTTCGCGGTGAGGTTGCGTATCCGTCCGCTTTCAAGGTCCAGGCTGCGTATCACGCTGTAGGAAATCATTTCCCAGCGGTGATCGTTGCGTTCCTCGCTCCAGTAAAGGACGGTAGAATCCGGGCTTGCCTTGAACCTGGAAGAGCTGTGGGCGCTGCTGCGTATACCTGCCCATTTTCCGGAAGAGGGATCTATCCTTACTGTCTGCGACGCTTCCAGCAGTCCCTTGCGTCTGGCAATGATGCCTTTGGGATCGGCAGTGAGCGACGAATAATCCACATATCTGCGCTCCGGCAGGGTAACGCTGTCGCAAGGCATGAACGGCGCTCTTTCCGATGCTTCCTTCTTCCATACGGCAGTCAGGGAATCGGCAATGGCCGGAAAAGCTTTCGGGATTTTCCGTGTCAACGAGAAGAAAGGCCATTCGGAAAATCCGGAATATTCCCTCATTCCGGCGGCCATTATATATCCTATCTTGTAATAGTCCGGACAATAGTTTTTCAAGGAACCGTATCGCCACTCCCAGTAGTTGCGCGTGTCAGAGGCAAGGAAGCAGGCTCTCTGGTATTCAAGGAAGTCAGCGCTCCTTCCCCGGCCGGAGGCGGACAGTGACGTCTCGGCCAGAACGGCATCGCCCTCCATCGCGGAAGGACCTCCCAAAATGGCGCAAAGCAGGCTTGGGGATATGTCTCCGACAATAGTCTGCAGGAATTTCAAACCGTCTCCGGCATAGGGCTGCATCTGGGCTGCGTGACGGGATTCGTGAATGGAAAGCTGCCTGATCCATGGCATTGCTTCCGGGTTCTGAAATTCCGGAATTGTAACGAGTTCCATTCTGCGAGGACACCAGGATACCATTCCGTTCGACTTGACCGTATATGGGTGAAGTATGACAGGCATAGGGGTGCGATAACTCTGGTTAGGCACGTAGCCCAGGCTGCCCCCGACAGGAACTTTGACCCTTTCCAGTGTCAAGGCGTACTCTCTGGCCATTTCGTCCATACCTCTGGGGTATATGACCCTGTAGCTTGGAGTGGTGATCTGGGACCACTTCAAGATTGCAGGCTCGTTGCCGTCGTTGTAGAACTGGGCCCTGGAACTGCTGCACAGCAGAAGGGCAATCAGGCAGGAAAGAACGTATTTGTTTATCTTGAACGTCATTATTGGGCAAATCTATCATTTTTTTGATAACTTTACCAAATCCAATCCAACAAGATGAAAAAGGTTTTGCCGATCATATGCTTTGCGCTTGCCGTTTTATCCTGCGGCCCGAGGAAAGCAGGGAACCAGCCCCAGAAGCTTCTGGGAGTTCCCGAATATATGGTGGAACAACACATTTCCGATTATATAGGCAAGGCCCAGGTCCAGTCCCTTGCCACCGGCCAGCGTAAGATCGAAAAGCTTTTCGATGAAATCGTGCTTGAAGAGCAGGCCGATTCCACGCGCCACGCATACCTCAGGCTTACCGAACTGGTTTCCAAATATCTGTATGATCCGAATTCCCCGTTGAGGGACGAGGACCTGTATCTCCCTTTCTTGCGCAAGATGCTCGACTGCCCTTATACGTCGGAAGACATAAGGCCGGCATATGAATACGAAGCGAAGATGTGCGCACTGAACCCCCGTGAGAGTGTTGCTGCGGATTTCAGGTTCAGGACTGTTGCAGGGAGGGACATGCGCTTGAGCGGTATAGGGGCGGACTACGTGATACTTTTCTTCAGCAATCCCGGCTGCGAGGCCTGCAAGGAAATAGTGGAGACCATAAAAAGCGCCGGATTTGCAGACGTGATGCAGGAAAACGGGGATCTTGCCATAGTCAATGTCTATATAGACCAGGACCTCAAGGCCTGGAGAGACTATGTAGGGTTCTATCCCAAGTCCTGGATCAACGGATATGACCCGGACTATATAATCAGGGAAGACGTGCTTTACAACGTGAGGGCAATCCCTTCCGTGTACCTTCTGGGGCCCGAAAAGACTGTTTTGCTCAAAGACGCAGACATAATGAGAGTGCTGGACACTCTGTTTAACATATTTCAACAGGATTATGAAAGTCAACCGCAAATTGTGGGGTAGAGCCGCAGACGGCAAACCCATCTTCAAGTACACCATTACCAACCAGAGCGGAGCCTCTGTAGTATTATGCAATATCGGCGCAGGAATAGTGTCCATCAATGTTCCTGACCGCAACGGAGATCTTGCAGACGTTGTGATTGGCTATTCGAAACCGGAGAGTTATTTCGGGGACGGCCCTTGTGCCGGGAAATGTCCCGGAAGGTATGCAAACAGGATTGCCAAGGGTCATCTGGAACTGGACGGCAGAGTCTATGAACTCCCGATCAACAATGGTCCGAACCATCTCCACGGTGGACCGGATGGTTTCCAGAACAAGGTTTGGGACTCCCGCAAGAACCACGGTGCCGTGGAATTCAAATATTTTTCACAGGATGGAGAGATGGGTTATCCGGGCAATGTGAAGGTCATTGCAAAATACGAGTGGACAGAGGACAACCAGCTGCGTCTTACCCTTACTGCAAGGACAGACAAGAAGACTGTGGTCAACCTTACCAACCACACATATTTCAACCTTAACGGTGGAGGCAGCGTGCTCAGGCATTACCTTACCCTCAACGCTTCCGAGTATCTGCCTACGGATTCCACCCTTATTCCGGTCGGCGATTCCGAGCCTGTGGCAAAGACACCTATGGATTTTCTGAATCCAAAGACTCTGGGGCGTGACATAAGAAAGGATTTCCCTGCCCTCAATTACGGCAAGGGCTACGATGCCTGCTATGTGATAGACGGTCACGTCAAAGGCCAGCTCCAACAGGCTGCACGACTCTATTCCGGGAAAACCGGACGGGAACTCAATGTGCTCACGACTCAGCCGGGAATCCAGGTCTATACCGGAAACTGGCTGGAAGGTTGCCCAAAGGGCAAGCACGGCCGCATCTATCACGATTACGATGCAGTAGCACTTGAGTGCCAGCGCTTCCCGGACACTCCTAACAAGCCGGAGTATCCTACGGCCGTACTTGAACCGGGCAAGGTTTATAAGGAAGTGATTATATTCGCATTCTCTGTGAAATGAAACAATATCTTGACCTTTTGAGACATATCCGCCAGGATGGAGTCATCAAGACCGACCGCACCGGAGTGGGGACTCAGAGCGTGTTCGGTTATCAGATGCGCTTCGACCTTCAGGAGGGATTCCCTCTGCTTACCACCAAGAAGGTCCATCTGAAATCCATCATTCACGAACTCCTGTGGTTCATAGCCGGAGATACCAACATAAAGTATCTGAAGGACAACGGAGTCAGCATCTGGGACGAGTGGGCGGACGAGAACGGAGACTTGGGTCCCGTTTACGGCCACCAGTGGCGCAGCTGGCCTGCACCGGACGGTCGCTCAATCGACCAGCTGTCCGGGGTTATTGACCAGATAAAGAATCACCCGGATTCCCGGAGGATGCTTGTCTGTGCCTGGAATCCCGGCGAGGTGGACAAGATGGCCCTGCCTCCTTGCCATTGCCTGTTCCAGTTCTATGTTGCGGACGGGAAACTGAGCTGCCAGCTGTACCAGCGCAGCGCAGACACTTTCCTGGGAGTCCCGTTCAACATTGCATCGTACTCTCTTCTGACGATGATGCTGGCGCAGGTTTGCTCCCTGCAGTGCGGTGAGTTCATTCATACGACAGGTGACACCCATATATATCTGAATCATTTCGACCAGGTGGAGGAGCAGCTTTCACGTGAGCCCCGCCCTTTGCCAAGGATGGTTCTGAATCCGGATGTCAAGGACATCTTCGATTTCAAGTACACAGATTTCACTTTGGAAGGTTACGATCCGTGGCCTGCCATCAAAGCGCCAGTAGCAGTATAATGGAAAAATGTCTTATCGCGGCTGTTGCCGACAACTGGGGGATAGGGGTCAAGGGAGACCTCCCCTGGCACATTCCCGAGGATCTCAAATACTTCAAGCGGACCACGGACGGGTGGCCGGTCATAATGGGGAGGACGACGTATTTCTCTCTGCCGTTCCGACCTCTGAAAGGCAGGAAGAACATTGTCCTGAATCTTGGAGGAGACCCTATTCCGGAAGTGACCTGCGTAAACAGCTTCGACGAGGCTTTTGCAGCTGCAGAGCCCCAGGACAGATGTTTTGTCATAGGCGGAGCGTCCGTCTACAAGGCGGCTATGTCGCAGATGGATCTATTGTACATTACACACGTCCATACGGTCGTCCGTGATGCCGATGTGTTCTTCCCCGAGATAGATCCTCAAGTATGGGAAGTGGAGTCGCGTTCCGGGATGTTTACGGATCCGGCGACATCCTGGGATTTCGAATTCGTGGTATACAGAAAGAAAAAGTAGCGGGCAATGGGAAAGAATAGGGAAACGTTCGGCAGAATGGGCTATGTCATGGCCCTTGCAGGTTCCGCCATCGGTCTGGGAAACATCTGGCGTTTCCCGTATATGGTAGGAGAACACGGCGGAGCCGCTTTTATCATACTGTACATCATTTGTTCGCTGGTCATATCCATTCCAATACTTTTCTGTGAATCCATAATAGGGAGAAGAGCTGGACTGTCTACCTTCGGGGCGCTTCGCAAACTTGCCCCTGGTTCAAACTGGAGGTTTGTAGGGTTGATAACAGTGATAGGCTGTTTCGTGATATTGTCTTTCTACAGTGTCGTCGGAGGCTGGTCGATAGATTATCTTGTACGTTCTGTTTCCGAAGGATTCAGCTATACGTCAATAGAGAGTTCTTCCAAGGTTTTCGCTTCTTTTTCAAGCGCAGTGTGGGAACCTCTTCTGTTCTTTACTCTGTTCCTTATGGTGAATACCGCAATAGTGCTTCTGGGAATCAAGAACGGAATAGAGAATTTCACGAAAGTCACAATCCCCCTGCTGTTCATAATCATAGTGTTCCTTGCAGGGTATTCCATCTCTCTTCCCGGTGCCGGAAAGGGTGTATACTATATTCTTCACCCGGATTTCTCCAAGATAAACGGAGTTTCTGTGGCATGCGCCATGGGGCAGTCCTTCTTTTCAATATCGGTAGGAGTTGGCTGCGTCCTGACATTCAGCTCGTATATGAGCAAGAGTGACAACATAGTATCGTCCGGAATACTGACCGGTGTGTTCGACACCATATTTGCCCTTATTGCCGCATTTGCCATAATGCCGGCAGTGTTTGCAAGCGGAGTGGAGCCGGGAGCGGGACCTTCCCTGATTTTCGAGACCCTGCCGTACATATTCGCAAACCTTAGCGCCCAGGCCCCAGTCCTTGGACGGATAATAACCATTGTTTTCTTCCTGTCCATACTGATGGCCGCGCTTACTTCTTCCATTTCCATGCTGGAGGTTGTGGTGTCGAATCTGGTTGACCAGAAGCATTTGTCAAGAACCAGAGCTACCTTGGCGGTAAGCGTCTCGGCCTGGGTGCTGGGCGCTCTGTGCTGCCTTTCGTTCGGAGTCCTGTCCGGATTCACGATAGGCGGGCAGAATCTGTTCGGGATGTGTGATATCCTGTCATCCAATTACATAATGATGATAGGAGCCTTCTTCTTCTGTCTGTTCGTAGGTTGGAAAATGGACAAGAGCGACTTCCGGTCGGAATTCACCAATGACGGAACTGTAAATCTGAAGATATTCGGAGTGGTGAGGTTCCTGATAAGATGGGTGGTTCCCGTTATGATACTGCTCATATTCCTGAGCAATTTCATCATCTAGGAAATCCAATCCCGTCCAATCAAAGGCCCAGCTCCTTTTTCATCGACCTCAGCAGGTCAAAAGCCTGCAGAGGTGTCATGTTGTTGAGGTCCGCCTGTTCCAGAGCGGTCCTGAGGCTGCTCAGAGTAGGATCGTCCAACTGGAAGAAAGACAGCTGGACACTTCCGTCCTCCTGTATTTTCCCCTGTTTGGCAACGGTCTGCACACTCTTGTCCTTCATCTCCAGGGCCCTGAGTGTCCTTTCTGCCGAGTCAATGACCTCGCGAGGCATTCCTGCGAGCCGTGCCACGTGTATTCCAAAACTGTGAGCCACACCTCCCGGACACAGTTTGCGCAGGAATATCACGTCCTTTCCCTCTTCTTTTACGGCAATATGGAAATTCTTGACACGTGTGTACTTTTCTTCAAGGTCGTTGAGTTCGTGATAATGGGTCGCGAAGAGTGTTTTTGCACCTTTGCCGCTGGTATGGATGTATTCCACGATGGCTCTGGCTATGGACATTCCGTCATAAGTCGACGTTCCGCGCCCTATCTCGTCCAGGAGAACGAGAGACCTGGATGACAGGTTGTGCATTATCATGGATGTCTCCATCATCTCGACCATGAAGGTGGATTCTCCGCGCGAGATGTTGTCCGTGGCTCCAACTCTGGTGAAGATCTTGTCGAAGAAACCGAAAGATGCGCTTTTGGCCGGAACGAAAGATCCCGTCTGTGCCATAAGTACAATGAGCGCCGTCTGTCTGAGCAGCGCGGATTTTCCTGCCATGTTGGGCCCGGTGAGTATCATTATCTGCTGCGAGCTGCGGTCCAGATATATGTCGTTGGGAACGTATTGGTCGCCCGGAGCCATCATAGTCTCTATCACAGGATGTCTGCCCTCCTTGATGTCCAGTACTTCCGACTTGTCAATCACGGGACGGCAGTAGTTCATCTGTACGGCCAGGTCCGCGAATCCGGCAAGAACGTCAAGTCTGGCAATGATGGCGCTGTTTTCCTGAATGTTCCTTATGCTTCCCCGGACAGTGTTTACCAGATCCGAGTATATGCGGGATTCTATTTCGTATATCGTGTTCTCCGCGTTGAGGATCTTCTGCTCGTATTCTTTGAGTTCCTCGGTGATATACCGCTCTGCGCTGACAAGAGTCTGTTTGCGTATCCATTCCGGAGGAACCTTGTCCCTGAATGTGTTGCGGACCTCGATATAGTAACCGAAAACGTTGTTGTAGCTTATTTTGAGCGAAGAGATGCCTGTGCGTTCGATTTCTCTCTGCTGCATCTGGACAAGGTACTCCTTTCCTCCGCGGGAGATGCCCCTGAGTTCATCGAGCTCCTTGCAGATTCCCGGGGCGATGACGTCTCCTTTCCCTATGCCGGCGGCAGTGTCCTCGCACAGAGTGTTTCTGATAAGGTTCACTATGGCATCGCAGTCATGCAGCCCAAGGGCGGCGGCATCCATAGCGGCGCAGCCGCTGCCCGAGCAAAGTTCCTTTACAGGAGCTATCTGGCTCAGGCTATGCCCCAGCTGCCGCATTTCCCGTGGCAGGATCTTTCCGGTTGCAACGCGTGATATGATTCTTTCCAGGTCGCGGATTTCCCCTATGCAGCCTCGCAGAGCCTCCCTGCGGTCCTCGTTGGCGCAGAGATTCTCCACCAGGTCGAATCTGCTGTCGAGTTCCTGCAAGTCCATGATAGGTCTGGAAAGCCATTCCCGGAGCAGACGTGCTCCCATAGGTGAGCAGCAGTGATCCATAACTTCGACCAGAGAGCGGTCCTCGTTGCCGGAATTCGATGCGAAAACCTCCAGATTGCGGAAAGTGAACCTGTCCATCCAGACGAACTTCCCCTCGTCTATGCGGGAAATGGAACAGATGTTCCTGAGTCCGGAGTGTTCGGTCTGTTCCAGATATACCAGGAGGGCTCCGGCGGCACTGACAGACAAGGGCTGCGCCTCTACTCCGAAACTGCGCAGGGACTTGACCCCCAGCTGGTCACGCAACCTGTCGGCGGCCGAGTCGTACACGAATGCCCACTCGTCGAGGGATGTGACGTAGTATTCCGGAAACTTTTCCTTTACTGCTTTTGCATAGCTGCGGGGAACCACAAGTTCTTTCGGGGACAACGATGCCAGCAGTGTGGAAATATAGTCGATGGAGCCCTGTGCCACCTGGAAAGTTCCCGTAGATGCATCCAGAAAGGCGGCTCCGCAGAGGTTGTTGTCAAAGTACAGGCCGGAAAGATAGTTGTGTTCCTTCTGGTCAAGCATTCCTTCTCCGAAAGCGATTCCAGGAGTCAGAATCTCGGTGACTCCGCGCTTTACAAGTTTGGACGTACACAGCTTGGGATCTTCCAGCTGGTCGCAGATTGCCACCTTGAATCCTGCCCGGACAAGTTTCTGAAGATATCCCTCTATCGCGTGATGCGGGAAACCGGCCATAGGGGTGGCGTCCTTGTCTCCGTTCGAGCGCTTGGTAAGAACCAGTCCCAGGACTTTGCTTGCAGTAAGTGCATCGTCGCTGTAGGTTTCATAGAAATCCCCTACACGGTACAGCAGCAAGGCCTCAGGGTGCTGGGCCTTGATTGCGAAATACTGCTTGAGCATCGGGGTATCTTCTTTTGTCTTAGGCATATCGGGTGGGCTACTTGTTCAATTTGTCGGCTACCGCTGCTGCCAGGGATATGAATGCCTGGGAGTCAGGGCCTGTTCCGAGCGCCGCCGGAGCGCCGTTGTCCCCGCTTTCGCGGATGCTCTGGACAAGAGGAATGCTGGCAAGCAGGTCTATACCCGTGTTCTCGGCCATTCTTTTTCCTCCGTCTTTTCCGAATATGTAGTATTTCTCCTGGGGATGTTCGGCCGGAGTGAACCAGGCCATATTCTCTACAAGTCCCAGGATGCGGCGATTCACGTTCTTGTTCCGGAACATGTTCACACCCTTCTCGACGTCGCACAGGGCAACGTTCTGTGGAGTGGTAACAATTATGGCACATTCCATAGGTATTTCCTGGACAAGGCTAATATGAATGTCCCCTGTCCCCGGAGGCATATCGATGAGCAGGAAGTCGAGCTCTCCCCATTTCACCTGCAGGATCATCTGCTTGAGGGCGTTGCAGGCCATAGGCCCACGCCATATCAGCGCCTGCCCGCGATCCGCGAAATAGCCTATGGACATCCATTTCACGCCATATTTCTCCATAGGGACGATCAGTTCCTGCGTCCCTTCCTGAACGGCCGCTGGCTGCATCCCCTCCGTATCTGTCATCGTAGGGACGGACGGTCCGTAAACGTCCGCGTCGGCAAGACCTACCTTGTATCCCAGCCTGGCCAATGCGCAGGCAAGATTTACGGCGACGGTGGATTTACCAACGCCACCCTTACCGGAGGCGATGCCTATGATATGCTTCACATTATCCAGCTGTGCGGTCCCGAGTTCGAGTCCCTTCTTTTTGGAAGGTGCCGCCTCTTCTACAACGATAGCCTTGACCTCTGTCTGTATGTTGTCCGGCAGATTCCGGATTAGAGCTGCTCTGGCGGCGCCTACCAGATATTCGGTCAGCGGGTCGCGACGCTTTGGAAATCCCAGGGTGACACAGACGGAAGAATCGGTGATGTCGATTGCGGAAACCATTCCAAGTTCCACTATGTCCCTGTCATCCTTTGCCGGGTGACGGACTTCCTTCAAGAATTCAAGTATATCTTTTTCCTTCATATTCAGAATAAACAAGGTTCAAGCTCCTTCGGGTGAAAGCTCTTCCGGTGCTCCGGAGTGTATCCGAACTCTCTTATTGCGGCTATATGTTCCGGGGTGGGATACCCCATATTGCGCTCCCAGCCATATTGTGGATATCTGAGTGCAAGTTCCGTCATATAATCGTCCCTGTATGTCTTTGCAAGTACGGAAGCTGCAGCTATGCTGGCATAAGTTGCGTCACCGTGGACTACAGTCATGTACCGATATCCTTCCATAGGGCGGAACCGGTTCCCGTCTATCAGCAGGAAATCAGGCTTGACCTTGAGCTTGAGAACCGCTCTCTGCATTCCCGTTACGGATGCCCAGAGTATGTTGAGCTTGTCTATCTCTTCCGCGCTTACCTGTTCTACGGCCCATGCCGTCGCCTCTTTCTCGATGATGGGTCTGAGCAGTTCCCTATGTTTGCGGCTCATCTTCTTCGAATCGTTCAGCAGGGGGTGATGAAAGCCTTTGGGCAGAATCACTGCAGCGGCAAAGACAGGGCCTGCAAGCGGGCCTCGTCCGGCCTCGTCACAGCCTGCTTCGATCCGGCCGTCAAGCATATATTCCAGAAGATTCGGCGTTTGCGGCATAGTACCGCAAAGTTAGTAATTCTTAATGAAAATTTCCCAGTTGGTTGACAAGACGGTTATTGATGTCGGTAAGAGTCTTTAAGGATTCGTTCTTGATTTTCAATTCTTCCTGAAGCGCCGAGATTCTGTCTTCCATCTCTTTGAAACGCAATTTGACATATTCGTTGTCCGGATTCTGTTCCCTGGCAGTCATCTCTTCACGGCTCAGGGGAGCGTAACCTAACAAGCATTCCTCGACAGATACGTTGCATATCCTGGCAAAGTCTTCCAGATGCTTGCTTATCAGTTCTGTTTTTCCTGTCTCGAACTGGCGGTATGCAGTCCGTGACCAGTTCATCAGATCCGCCATTTCCTGTTGTGTGATATGCAGGCTTTCGCGTATGACACGGATGTTTTCCTTTATAGAATTCGAATCCATCAGTATTGGTTTTGGACTCAAAAATAGTCTATGTGGTACTGGTTTCTTGATAACAATTTATTGCCAATGGCAAGAAAAACTTATCATCATAAGGCAGAAAGATATCTTTTTTATGGAAAGTCATCTTTTTTAAGGCGTTTGATTTGCAAATATTGGCCATTCGGGCAACATTTGCTTGCCAAAATGAAAAGAATATGAAAACACTTATGAACACTTATTCGCGCTTTGAAAGACTTGTCTCATCCCTTGCAGCTTCCGGGAACCTTGATACCGATTTCCGGGGCGTATGCAGGATACTCGGAGTCTCTCCCTATTCCCTTGAAGAAGTTATAGAAAACCAGCTTGGATTGACCGGCGATGAAATAATGGACATATATAGGTCTGCATAACTTTGGAATGCTTTCATTTTTTATTATTTTTGCGAACTATGCGCCTTGTATGCGCCGGACATGACTAATAACAAGTAAAAAATCATATCAAAATGAAAGAGTATCAAACCAAAGACGTCCGTAACGTGGTTCTCCTGGGTAGCACAAAGTCCGGAAAAACCACGTTGGCAGAATCAATGCTTTACGAGGGTAAAGTGATTGACCGCAGGGGAACCGTTGAAGACAAGAATACGGTATCCGATAACGAAGAGCTTGAAAAGCTCAATCAGAGATCCATCTACGCCACTCCGCTTTATGCAGAGTTTATGGACAAGAAGATCAACTTCATCGACGCACCTGGCTCAGACGATTTCATCGGAGGCGCATACGCAGGTTTCAACGTTTGTGACAGCGGAATTCTTGTAATAAACGCACAGCAGGGTGTCGAGGTTGGAACAGAGGCTTTCGTTCGCCGTGCCGAGTCCATCAAGCTTCCTCTGGTCATTGCAGTCAATCAGCTGGACGCCGAGAAGGCGGACTGGGACAACATCCAGAACTCTCTCAAGGAGTCTTTGGGCGGCAAGTTCATCAATCTCCAGTTCCCTGTCAATGCAGGCGTTGCCTTTGACGGCTTCGTAGACGTTCTTACAAACAAATATTATCATTTCAAGGATGCCAACGGCACCCGCGAAGACCTCGAGATCCCTGCAGAGTATCAGGATCAGGCCGAGGAGTACCGCAACGCCCTCATCGAGAAGGCTGCCGAGTTTGACGACGCTCTCATGGAGAAGTTCTTCGAGTCCGGAGAGCTTACCGAGGATGAAATCCGTCAGGGTCTCGGAGCAGGAATAGCAGCAGGCGAGGTTTATCCTGTACTGTGCATATCCGCAAAGAAGGACATAGGTGTGAAGAGGCTTATGGAGTTCGTGAAGAACGTTGCTCCGGCACCTAAGTGCCAGGAGACAGGTCCTGCATCCCTGTTCATTTACAAGAACGCAGTAGAGCAGCATCTCGGAGAGGTTTCTTACTTCAAGGTTATGTCAGGAACCATCACGGCAGGACTGGATCTCGAAGATCCTGCAGGCAACAAGGAGCGTCTTTCTGCAATCTATGCAGTGGCCGGAACCAAGAAGGAGCCTGTAACCTCTCTCAAGGCCGGTGACTTCGGTTGCGCTGTCAAGCTCAAGAACGGAAAATCAAGCACTACTCTTGCAGCTCCTGGTTCAGGCATCAAGTATGACAGGATTTCTTATCCGGCCCCTAAGTACCGTTGCGCCATCAAGGCAAAGGTTCAGCAGGACGAGCAGAAACTCGGTGATGCTCTCAAGAAGATTGCAGCAGAGGATCCTACCGTTATCGTAGAGTATTCAAAGGAACTCCGTCAGACCATTCTCAGCGGTAACGGAGAGCAGCATATCAACATCGTCAAGTGGATCATCAACAACGAATACAAGCTTGATGTCGAACTCTTTGCTCCAAAGGTTCCTTATCGTGAGACCATCACCAAGGTGGCAACTGCACAGTACCGTCACAAGAAGCAGTCCGGTGGTGCCGGACAGTTCGGAGAGGTTCATCTTCTCGTTTGCCCAGCCGAGGGAGAGCTCAACACCAAGTTCAAGATTGACGGAAAGGAAACTCAGTTGAACGTCAAGACTCAGGATATCTCCGAAATGGAGTGGGGTGGAAAGCTCGAGTTTTACAACTGCGTTGTCGGTGGTGCCATTGATCTCGGATTCATGCCTGCTATCCTCAAGGGTATCAAGGGCAAGATGGAGGAAGGTCCTCTTACAGGTTCTTATGCGCGTGATATCCGCGTGTTCGTTTATGACGGTAAGATGCATCCTGTAGATTCAAAGGAAATCGCCTTCATCATTGCTGGACGTAATGCATTCAAGGAGGCATTCCGCAATGCAGGTCCAAAGATTCTGGAGCCTATCTATAACGTTGAGGTCATGACTCCTGCAGAGTATCAGGGAGCGGTTATGTCAGATCTTCAGAACCGCCGCGGTATGCTTGGCGACATGGGCGCAGACAAGGGATTCGCAATCCTCAAGGCACGCGTTCCTCTTGCAGAGCTCTATCGCTATTCTACAACCCTTAGCTCACTTACCGCAGGTTCTGCAACTTTCACAATGGAGTACGCAGACTACCAGCCTGTTCCAGGTGACGTTCAGACCAAACTCCTTGCAGAATACGCTGCACAGGATACCGAGGACGAATAACAGTCGTTCATTCGATAAAAAAAAGAGGTCGACTAAAAAGGGTCGGCCTCTTCTTTTTTTATGAGCGGAGTTCCGCAGCGGCAGCATCTGGCCGCATTGCTGCGCTCAACATACCCGCATCGCGGTACGCTCTGAGGAGCGTATTGCTGCCTGCGGCATTGCCTTCCGGAGTCACCCTGAACAACGTCATGCTGAACTTGTTTCAGCATCTGTTTCAGGGTCTCCAGCGCTGCAAGGCAAGTGATGCTGACTTTAGCAATGCCCCTTCATCTGTACATAACGATGATTTGGACGTACTGCGAAGTTTTGGGAGCATAAGTTATTAGAGCATAACATCTTGCGCAATCGCTTTGACATATGTCGTCAAATTTTTGAGCTGGCTGGCTCCAGACCCGGGAAGCCAGGCAGGCCATCACCGACCTCCACGTCGAAGGGATAATCGAATACCTTGAGGGCAATATTT
>JAKSKG010000025.1 GCA_024401805.1 Bacteroidales bacterium | reverse complement strand
ACTCGGTCAGCGGAAGCGGTCCACTTTGGTTCGCACAGGAGCTTTGGGTATTCTCGCTGCTGCTCCTGCTAATACGTAAGCTGGACATCAAGGATAAGTTCAGGAGTCTTTGCGCAAAAGCATCTACGCCGATTATCATTCTGATGGGCGTGCTGATATGGTTCGGTTCGCAGTTCATGATTATGGACCCGAGGCCGGAAAGTCTGGACGGTATGTACAATCTTTATAGGCCGGTGGCATACTTCGTCCCCTTCCTGATGGGCTATTTCGTATTCTGCAACGATGGCGTCCAGCAGCGCGTGAAGGCGATGTGCATCCCGATGACGGTGTGTGCCGTAGGCGCAGGCACTGCCCTCTGCATCACCGGATGGGGGCAGGACTATACCAACCCGCAATACCTTACCGGCTGGCTTAACTGCCTATATGCCTGGTTGATGATACTTGCCGTGATGGGCATCTTCATGCGCTGGTTCGATGGCACGAACCGATTCTGCGCATATATGAACCGGAGCAGCTACGGCTTCTATGTGCTGCATTACAGCATACTCGTATCCTTCGGCTATATGTTCAAGACATACACACAGATGCCCGCCTGGCTCATATACATCGCACTCTCTGTCGCAGTATTCTCCCTGACACCGCTGCTGTATGAGATTCTGCGCCGCATACCTCTGCTGCGCTGGGCGATACTCGGAGAGAAACTGTGATGCGGGAAGATTAAAGCAACTCGTGTATCACCCACTTGTCGGCGCTCTTTATGTTGCTTATCGGGTTAAGCGCCATCGCTGCCGCAAGTCCTATTGTCTTATGCAGAGCCTTCCACTCGGCAATCTTCTCCAGATTCTCTTGATGCGCCTTTTCGTCAAGAGGAATGTCTATACCTGCCTCCTTCATTATCATTCTGCTCTTTGCCGCAATGGACAGTTCCAGGAAAAGGCATACGTAGTTCCATATGTCAAAGAACATTTCCGGCTGGAATCTGTCCTTTATGCTCATCAGATATTGACCGGCCGCAGTGTCTTTGAGTTTTCCCTCCCTCATTGCCGCAAGCAATATGATGTCATTGTTTATGCACATATCCAACCATTTGTGAATGATTCTGTTGTCAATGTCATTGATTATGATCAGAAGCGGAATGGTAACGGCCATAACCAGAATAAGCTGAACAAATGCCGGAAGAAGGAAGAGGTTGTACAGGAAATGTATCAGCAAAGACGGGATCAAGGCACAGATAATAGTGATGAACTGGGAGAATTTGGGAATCTTGTGGTGTACGAGTTTTGAAATCACAAGGCCTAAACTCGACGCCAGGGCAGTGCATCCGATATGTAGAAGAGATGTCCCGAATCCTCGGATAATGGAATCTCCGACAGTGAACATCCCGGAATTGAAATATACGTAGAAGATATTCTCTGCGGTAGCGAATCCGGCACCTGCGGCGGCTCCGTAGATGATAGTTTCCGTAAAGAAAGAAATCCTGTGCCGGTAAACAATGATTGCGATGGGAAGATACTTCAGCAGTTCTTCGACCAGCACGATTTCCCAGGAGAGATCCACTTTCAGCAGTTGGACAAGCACAAAAATCACCGTACATATTATGAGCCCCCATAAGAAGGCAGGCATAAACTTCTTGAAGCTCGACAGGGCGAATCCGTCAAGTGACCTGACCAGCAGGAGGTACAGTAAGATAGGGAAAAGACTAATGGCGTACAGCATTCTACAGACCTTCTGACTGCAAGATAGTGATTTTTGCAAAAAAACTGCTCTCCTCCAACGTAAAAGGAGGTCGACTGGATGGTCGGCCTCCTCTTATGTCTTATGTACTCTGTTTGTTAGTTCAACAGGGCAGCACGTGCTTTCTCTATATCTTCCTTGACCTGGATGAGCTGGTCTCTGAGTTCCTGGGCGGTGATGGCGTTGATCACGTAGAGAGGAGCAAGGATGTCATTCAGTGATGCCATTTCAGGAGTAGCGTTCACGGTCTTGGTAAGTCCGTCGTGAACACATACGAAGTTGAAGGTAATCTCGCTTGCAAGTTCGTCGGTGAACATAGGCATGAACTTGTCCACGTCTCTGGTAAGGATGAAGAGCTGCTCTACAAGACCTGCGGTTACACCTTCCCAGAAATAGTTGATGCGGCCGGCCTGATACTCGTCGTCCACGAATACCTTGAAAGCCTCCTTGTTGGATTCGATATCCATTGAAGGAAGAGTGTAGAACTCGGTGAGAGCAGGGTCGTTGATGTCGGTAAGGAGCTTGAAGATTACCTCGTTGTAGTCTGTAACAGGCATGTCGTAAAGCTCGGCGATTGACTTGTCGGATGTAAGCATACCTACTGAACGGTATTTCTGGCTCAGGGTAACAAGTCCGGAAGCGGTCTTGACATCAAGGAGGTAGTCCGGTTTAACCATCTTTTCCTTGTCGGAAAGTGTAATCTTGCCGTCCTTCTTTGCCTGAAGGAAAGGAACGGCCTTGATCTGCTTTGCAGACTCGATGAGAGAAGCCATATCAGCCTCAAGAGCCTCAGAAACGAGTTCCTGCTCGGTTGCCTGAGTATAATCAGTACCTTCCTGAGTGTTCTTGTTCTTGTTCTTGCAAGAAGAAACAGCCACAATCATGAGGGCCATTGCAAGGAGAGTGAAAATTCTTTTCATATACTTTGTTTGATTTTATTTCACCAATTAAGCCGTAAAAATAGGAACTATTTGATAAAAAACCTATTCCTTGCGAATAAACTTTCTGGGAATGTCCGAAAGTAGGCAGGCGGAAAGCAATACGCACATAATCAGCAGGACATAGATGTCGAACCAATAAGTTTGGATTTCCAGATTTCCGACTACTTTCACACCGCTGTAGAAAGGTGCCCTTCCGTTCTTCGAGAGAGGCTTCAGATATATCTGTCCCACTTTCGGAACTATCCTGTCTCCGACAATCTTGCAGGCGTTCTGGATATTCAGTCCTACGGTCAGGTTTTCCAGCTGGGTGTTGCAGTTGTCTTTCTTTAGCTGTATCATGGCCTGGGCGCCCTTCTCCCTGGTCATGGCGGAAAGTCTGGCGTCGGCTTCCAATGTGGATCTGTTGCCGCGGTTGGAAAGAGTCTTCTTGGCCTGGTCAAGATATTTCTCCAGTGATTCGTACGACCAGTCTCCTGCATAAGGTTCTATCCTGCAGGCTTCACATAGCTGCTGCAGGCCGTTGCGCAGGATTGCAGTGTGTATGCTGCCCTCCCTGGCATCTTCACTTTCCTGCTGGCGGTATTCCAGTTGGGACTCGAGTTCATAAATGAATTTGTGCTGATAATACTGGCAGGTGAAGGCCTCGGCGTCCAGGTCATACGTAATGTCCTTGTATTCGTTCATCGAGAACGATGCCGTAGCAAGCGCCTCGTAGGCCCATCTGGACGGTATGATATCTCCTATAACCGGCACGTTGCCTGTCTTGCTGTCCGGAGTGAGGTCCTCGAAATGAACCACCAGGCCGCAAAGCAGGATCTGAGGTATCAGCAGCAGAGGTATGGTTATATAGATGGAAACGACCGAACTCAGGCATTGCGACAGCAGCAATCCTATGAGGGCCGAGAGCAGTTCCGTAACGAAAAGCAGCAGCCACCATATCCAGAACATTCCGTGGATGCCTATCACAAGGCTGCCAATGGCACTGAACAGGAAAGTCTGGACCAGGGATACCCCCGCCATATAGATGATCTTGGACCAGATATAACTGCCGTACGACAGGCTGAGGAACTTCTCCCTCTTGAGCAGGGCCCTGTCCTTGATGATCTCTTCTGCACTGCCGGACATTCCAAGGAACACCGACACTATCACGGCCATGAACAGGAAGGACGGGAAGTTCTTGTTTTCCATCAGGGTATAGACGCCGCTGTCCGGAGTGAAGTGGGTCAGCAGGCCGCTTATCAAGGCAAGCAGAGGTGCTTCCAGCAGGGTTACGGCAAGATATTGTATGTCCGTGATCTTTGCGCTGAAGTTCCTGCGCAGGAAAATGAGCATCTGTTTGAACTTGCCCACCTTCTTCTGGTCCGTAGGAGGAACCGCAGACACGTCCACCTCTTCCATCCTCGGTCTTGATTCCAGATATTTGGAATGCCATTCCTGAGGTGTCACCTTGCGGTTTCCGGTACGGTTTCCCAAGCCGTCCAGGCTGGTCTCGTCTATGATGTTAAGGACTATTTCCGGATTCACGTTCCCGCAGGTAGGGCAGGCCGAGACGGACGAGTCGGCATAATTGGCTTCCTTCTTGAAATACGAAACGGCCTCGATGGGATTGCCGTCGAATACGGGGTAGCCACCCTTGTCCAGAACCCACAGCCGGTCGAACAGCTTATAGATGTCGGACGAAGGCTGGTGTATGTTCACTATGATGAGCTTGCCCTTGTAGGTCTGCTCCTTGAGGAGGTTGATAACTTTCTCGGAGTCCGTGGAAGACAGGCCGGAAGTAGGTTCGTCCAGGAACAGAATGGACGGCTCCCTTATGAGTTCAAGCGCTATGTTGAGCCTTTTTCTCTGTCCTCCGGATATGGTCTTGTTGATCGGAGAGCCTACCTTGAGGTCTTTTGCGGCCTCCAGCCCGAGCTGGGTCAGGACGGAATTGACGCGGCGGTCGATATCGCTGTCGGACATTTTGTCGAAGCACAGCTTGGCAGTATACCAAAGGTTCTGATACACAGTCAGTTCCTCTATAAGAAGATCGTCCTGTGGCACAAAACCTATGAGGCTTTTGGCCTCCGGCTCGTTGATTCCGTGCCCGTTGACGGTAATTGTTCCGGACTGAGGTTTGATTGTCCCGTTGAGCAGGAACAGCAGTGTGGATTTTCCTACTCCGCTGCCTCCCATAATGGCCACAAGCTGTCCGCTCTGCAGATTGAAACTGAAGTCGTGCAGGCCGGCGCCGTTGTTGTTGCTGAAACGGTATTCCACGTGACGGCCGCAGAACTCAACCATATCCGAATTGGAGGTGTTCTCGAAGAGTGCCATTACTGTGGAGTAATACAGAGGTGCGGTGTGGGAAGCGGAGGAACCTGTGCCCTTGAGGACTCCGCTCTGCTGCCAGGTCTGGAATATTCCGTTGACTACGGGGATGTCGTTCATGAGTACCACGGTGTCTCCCTCGTATGTGAACATCAACTTGTTGATGTCCCTGTCAAGACAGGTCTTGAGGGTCCCTCCCCACAAAGGCTGGATCCAGACATCGGAAGAAATCTTCCCTTCCACGAAATCGGCGAAAGTGGAATATTTCCCGTCGGACAGGGAGAAGTTGCGCTGTATTTCGCGGAATATGCTGTCATCACGGTCAACGGAGCCCTTGCCAAGTTTGCAGAACTCAAGAAGCCTAAGCAGCACGGATGACTGTTCATCCGTACTTACGCGGCTGACAAGATTTGCGCATATTCCG
Organism: Bacteroidales bacterium; assembly: GCA_024401805.1. Taxonomy (GTDB): domain Bacteria; phylum Bacteroidota; class Bacteroidia; order Bacteroidales; family UBA932; genus Cryptobacteroides. The sequence goes on along the minus strand of JAKSKG010000025.1, from coordinate 11,474 downwards.
TTGATGGTGGCTTCCTTGTCCAACTCCGGCGATGCGTCGTAGTAGTCTCTGAGGTCAGAATACAGGTTGAAATAGGATGTATGGTTCTGAATGCCATAGTAGTGCTTCAGATAGGTCAGAACCAATTCGGAAGCCTTTTCTGCAGCCACTCCGTTCCTGGAACCCATAAGGGCGAACAGGTTCAGGAAACTGGAAAGTACGACGTCGTTCATATTCAAAATGTTTACACAAAAATATGGATAATTTTGCACTATCTTTGCATAACTTACAAAGTTTTGAAAAATGGAGGAAAACACTTTTGCAAGTCTCGGAAGGATAGAGGCTATAAGACAATTGTTCGAGGGTACACCATACAAGGCGTTTCAGGAACCTTGTTATTTTGAAAATGCAGCCGGTGATTTCACCACAAGCGCTTCCAAGGTGCTTCTGGAAGGCATCGATTTCGACCTGGTCTATTTTCCTCTCAAACATCTGGGATACAAGAGCGTGGTGCTTTGCACGGGAGAGCTGTGGGCCGTGATGGCCAGGCCAAGGACACTGAGCGTTGTGCTGGGAGTCTCCGCCAAGCTGGACTTCGCCCAGGTCAGTGAAATCTGGCAGGGTATGATCGCCGCCGCAAAGGAATTCGGTTACACGGGGGTAAGCCTTGAACTGCAGCCTTCCCGCAACGGGCTGGTGATTTCCATAAATGCAACAGGAGCCGCATCGAAGGCTATCTGCGACTTGCGCTCAGTTGCGCACAGCAAGGATCTTATATGCGTAAGCGGAAGCTTAGGAGCTGCATATATGGGACTCCAGGCTCTGGAAAGAGAAAAGATACGCTTCGATCAGGGAGCAAAGGAGCAGCAGGGGCTCGACCGGTACAAGATGCTCGTGGCCTCCTACCTCAAGCCGGAACTGGAGCATGGCGGCCCTGCCGAGTTCGAAGAGGCCGGGTTCTGCCCGTCATTCGGATATTTCATCACCAGAGGCCTGTCCGATGCCCTTCTGAGGCTGGTGCGTGACAGCGGGCTCGGTGCCAAGGTATATGCGGAAAAGATTCCTTTCGAGGGAAACACCTTTGCCCTGGGAAAGGAGATCAACGTGGATCCGGTTTCTGCAGCCATGAACGGGGGCGATGACTGCCGTCTGCTCTTTACGGTGCCTATCGACAAGGTGGAACTGTTGCGCAAGAATTTCCAGACATTCGATATCATAGGACACCTGGCCCTGCCGGATGTAGGTGCCGTTCTGGTTACTCCCGACGGCGTGGAACTCACGGTTACGGCACAAGGCTGGCAATAGTCCGGGACCCCCTAGTATAAGAGCTCGATATTGTCAACGGCCAGGCGGCTCCTGGACGATCCGGTGAAATAATCACCCCACTTGTTGGAAGAAAGCGACACGATTATGTGGGTCGGCTTCCTGTTGTTGTATCTGTATTCGAGAGGGATCTCGACCTGTATCCATCCGTCTGTAGGCTCCGAGCGCGAGTATGATCCGTAGGCAATCACAGCAGGTGATTCCGGATTGAAGAAAGTCCTGATGTCGGTTGTGTTTACCTGTACCGGGCAGTCCGGTGTCCCGCCGAATTTGCGGTAATCCCAGTTGCCAAGCGCTATCCATATCTGGCACTGGTCGGGGTCGCCCTTGCTCAGGGCAATACCTTGCGGAGAAGCGTCCACTACATCTATTTCACCTCCGGTATATTTGATCCAGAGCCTCATCCCGCGCGGCCTCGATTCCCAGGGGCGACCGAAGTTGATGATTCCGCCGCTGGTTCCCACAAGGGAAGCGAATTCGCCGGAGAATGTGTTTCCTGCTGCAAGCTTGACTATTGCAAAGCGGGAAACAAGCAGGGCGCTGGCGTTTCCTTCCACATGATCTGTAGTGTCCGGGAGGGCGATGCAATATGAACTTCCAAGGGTTGTGGATCCTGTGTTGCCGGAATCCCACCACTTGGTTGCAAGGGATTTGTCGGAGGCATCCGGGTCATACCAGGAATAGTACACGGCCGATTCCGCGTTGCTGAAAGTGTTGAATCCTGAGTTGGGAAGCTGCACGGCATCTTCTGTTGTGAACTCCACGATGTCTGTCACGTCTTCCGAGCATCGGGCACGGCACTCGTAATGTGACAGAGGGGAAAGATTGTCCATCAGAACGGAATATGTTCCGCCGTCGCCATCATCTGCCGGGACATTGATCCACAGGGAATCGCCTCTTTCACGGTAATCCAGAACCACTTCCGAGCCTTCAGGGGCGCTGACCATGGCCCAGGCGCAACGGGTCCACGGGTCCACGGAATCGAGACGTATCTTGAAATCGCTCTGCTCCAGATATATCATCCAGGACTCGCTGATTCCACGATAGCCGACTTCGATGCAAACGCCTTCGGTGAAATCCTTTATCTCAGACGGGTCCGGAACGTATGAGGTAACTCCGGCAGGTCCGAGTTTGAGACCTGTGACAAGTATGTCCTCCAGGTCGGCGCTGCCGCTCACGTATGCGATGATTCTGTGATTGACGTCATCGATCACAGCCTGTCCTATCTGCCCTTTTACGCTGAATTCGCGTTCGATGATCTGTCTGGCCCGTATTGTCCATTCGTAGTCCTGCCAGGTACTCAGCGTAACGTCCAGAGGGTTGCTCAAATCGTGGACTCCTGTCAGATCGGGCTTGCTAACGGTATGCGGATTCTTGTAAGAGACACCGGATACTTTCACGGCCCTGATGTCCACCGACTCGTCAAGTACTATATCCACAATGCGGTTGGCAGCGTCAATGTTCACCTCGACAGCTCCTTCCACGTCAATGGATTCGATCGCTCCCTGCACGACAGGCAGAGGAAGGTCGTTGTTTATGCAGGAGCAAAGCAGCGCGACTCCGATGAAATATGGGCAGAAACTCTTCATTTACTGGAAAAATACGGATACGCCAAAGTTAACCCCAGTGATGTCAGGACCCAGTTTTGAGCCGAATCTTGCTCTTTTCCCGTTTTCCGCCCCGTCGGAATAGCATCTGATGGAGTTATAAGAGATGTTTGCCATGCTCAGGGAGAAACTTGCCGCTACGTTGTTCATTACAAAGAATATGAGTCCGGGGCTGAACGACAGTTTTGCCTTGAGGGATTTCGAGAAGTCTCCGTTTTTTCCAAAGTCGGACTGTCCTCCTGTCAGAGAAAGAGAGAACTCGGTAAAGGCGGCCAGCCTGTTCTTGGAATCGAGTCCGTAATATGACCTGTGGAACACAGACCCTCCGAAAGTGGACATGGCTGCAGTGACGGCCTCCAGATCGAACTGCATATCGTCGTTGAGCAGGTCCAAGGTCAGATTGTCCATTTCCAGAAATGCGTCGAAAATGCTCAGTCTTGCTCCTATGGCCTTGTTGTCACGGTATGCAATCTGGGCAAAAGGTGCTATCAGAGTCGCCTTCGAGCCTATTGTGAGGGGGTTCAGCAACAGCAGGATGTCGCTATTGTCGCTTTCCAGGCTGGTGTGGGCGACCTGTGCCCCGATTTCGATGCTGCCTTTATGGATGAAAGCCGTCCTTTCCTGAGCGCCGGCACAAAAGGCCATTGCCAATATCATCAGAGATGCAATTGTCTTTTTCATTTTCTTCCCGGATAAAAGTCGATACCAATGTTGAGTCCCGTGAGGTCAGGGAGAAGACTCGCAGAAAAAGAGCCTATTGTTCCTTCTGAAACCTGATTATGGATTTCTGACCTGCTGTTGCGTGATATTTCAACAAATCCCACGCTTGCCCAAAGGGCGGTTCTGTTGCCCAGAAAAACGGTGATTCCAGGATCCAGGACCAGAGCCGCGTTCCATCTGGACAGCCAGCTTCCGCGGACGGCTCCTGTATGCTCCTCGCTTTTTTTGGCCCTGCCTGTGCGGCACTGAAGTCCGGCATCGACGTGGAAAGAGATCCTGCGGGAATCCCCTACAGGTATGAAATACCGCAGGAAAGCAGTGGCGCTCACATCCTCACGGACTGTATTATAGTCCTTGAGTCCCAGGGAAATATTGCCGACGGATGCGTTTGCATTGCCTATGCTGAGCATATTCCTGCCGTATGCAGCCTTGAGCCCCGCCCCGAGGTTGTTTCTGAAATACCAGCAGACCTGTGGTGATGCGCTTATCCTGAATCCTACCGAATTTACGCCTTCCAGAGCGGAAAAATTATAGTTCGAGTTGGAATGAGCAAAGAATGCGGCGTTGCCTCCTATGCTCCACGACCCTCTGGACGCTATGACAGGACGGTCCGAATCCTCATATCTTTTTATGGCAGGAGACGATGCCGATGCCATAGTCCCTCCTCCCAAAAGGAGCAGAAAGACAAGTATCAAGGTTTTTTTCATCATTCGTAAACGAGTTCCATTTTGTCTATCCACATCTTGCTGCTCGAGCATCCGGTGAAATAGTCCCCATATATGCTGGAAGCGCAGGATACCACAATGTAGGAAGGCATTGTGGCGGTATCCGAATATATCAAAGGTATGGTGTATTCCGCCCAGGTATTGTATTTTCCGGATTGATCGGACTGCAGTTGAAGGTCTCCGGAAGCAATGGTGGACTTGTCTGTGGCAAAATCCACAAAACTTGACTTGTCCGTAGTGTTGACAAGAATAGGGCATTCCCTGGTGCCGCCGTATTTCCTGTAGTCCCAGTTGCCCAGGGCAATCTGTATGCGGCCGGTGTCGTAGGTCTGGTTCTGGATTACGGTAACTCCGTCCGGCGTACCGTCAACCCTGTCTATTCTGCCTCCGCTGTATTTTACCCAGACTTTGAGCGCGGAAGGTCTTCCTGTGAACGGCCGGCCGAAGTAGACCTTGCCTCCCTTGGTCCCTACAAGACCTCCGAAATAGCCGGAGAAAAGGTTTCCTGCGGCAAACTTTACCAGAGCCCACTGAGAGACCAGGCAGGCGGACTGGTCCCCGTCCACTTTTTCCGAAGTGTCCGGCTTGCATATCACGAAACTGCCGAAGTCTGCAGACCCGGTGATTCCGTCGCTGCCGTTCCCCGAACCCCACCAGTGCTGCTGCGAGGCGCCGTAGAACTCCTGATAGTTGCCGGATGCGGATTTGGACGTATACTCGAAGCTTCCGTTGGGAATCTGCGGAGCGTCTGCCGTGGTGAACTTGAGGGCATCGCCTTTCTGTTCCCCGTTGACAAGTATCATACAGCTGTATTCGGTGCCGGGTTCCAGCCCGTCGAGCACTGCCCGGTAAATGCCGTCACCGTCCGTAGTGGCAGGACGGGCGGTCCAGTTCTGACCATCGGAGCTGTAGGAGAACACGACCTCGGGGTTCTCGGAAGATCCGTCCGTATCTACGGTGGCGCTGACCTCCACGTGCCTTGCCCAGATGTCCTTTTCCGGAATTCCGGACATGCCGGAAGAACCGCTGTCGAACACTATGGTGCCGTCGATGACATTGATCCAGTCGTCAACGATTATGTCCGGTACCAGATTCCCTTCGGTGACAGAGTATCCGAAGGACAGTCTGTAAAGTTTTCCGGCCAGGATGCCGGGGATGATGCCTGTCCTGCTTATGGTCTTTCCGTTGAGGGTCGTACCTTCGAACTTCCATACAAAGCCGGTTTCTTCTGACCCTGTGGGTATGAAGCAGGCTTCTTTTCCGTCCGTAGATGAATCATAGACGATGGAATCTCCGTTCAGTTCTACAGTGCAGCAGTATCCCTGCCTGAAATTCTCCTTTACGGAAGGAGAGAAACAGATTATCGAACTGATGCTGGATACGGCGGCGGTGATGCTGGCGTTGGTGCAGATCCCGGCCCGAATGTCAACGTATTCGCTTCCGAAGAAACTTCTGCTTTCCCAGCAGGCCTGCCTCGGTTCGGGCTTTGCAGCTTCTCCCGCTACAACATCCACCCTGTATCTGGAGCAAGGCAACCATATCTGCGCTGGGACTTCCGTGTAGCCGTAACTTCTTACCAAACCGGAAAAATCTCCGTTGTAGATATTCACGACGGCGCCGGACAGCAGGTCGGCCGTTTCATCACAGGATTTGACGGAAGGGCCTTGCAATGCCGCATGCAGGCAGAGACAGCCCCCGGTCTCCCGAATCGGAGCCCTTTGGCAGGAAACTGCGGCATACAGCAGTGCAACTATGAACAGAATCTTCCTCATCTGACCTTCAACGTTACGGCAACGCTTTTTGAACAGCCGCGGCTGTCTATTATCTTTATGGTGAACGTGTGCTCTCCAGGGAAAGCCAGAATAGGTTCCTGCGCCGCGCTCAAGTCAAAGTCTATGCTTGTCTTCCCTTTCAGATCATTTCCGTGCGGGAAAGGAACTATCTGGAATACTATATCCTGCTCTTCCTTGGGATCGAGCAGATTCAGGGTAGTACCGCCTGCAAGTTCTACGGCATCCAGAAAACTTACGTTGGTGGACTCCATGTTCACTATCATCGAGGCAACTCCGTCAGGGACCGTTATGTGCAGTCGCAGATCCATTCCCTTGTCGATGCCCGGGACATTGATGTCCGACAAATCGCTGAACTGAGTACAGTCCGGGGCCAGTTCAATCCTGATTCCGCCGTCTCCCTTCGGGGCAAGTGGATCTTCTCCTATGACTGGTTCCGACTGAACGGTCAGAGGCACGCTGAGTTCGCTGTCGGAAATATAATCGTCTATGGTTATGGAAAAACTGGCTGTTCCCTGGTTGTCCACTTTCCGGATGAACCGTATCTGGCACCACTGACGCGGCTGTATGCCGGTAAGGTTGGCGGTCATAGTCTGTCTGCGACCGTCTATCATTCCGCTGAAGGTCACGTTCATCGTGGTGTTCAGATCGTTGTTGACCTTGAAATATCCCTCGGAGTTGTCGTACGCGACAACACCTCCGTTATAGTACAGGGGATATTCGAGAGGATAAGACGGATTGATGCAGACTTTTGCGCTGCCGTCCCCTGTGATGCATTTCAGGAATTCTTCGTCGTAAGAGACAGTAGCCTTGGCCTGGAGCAGGGTGCAGACCAATCTGTCCGGACAGGTAGTCTGCCCTGCGACAATGGTGAACTCCTGCTCTGCACCGTAAACGGGGAGTCCGAATACGGCGTCCGGAACCTCTTCCATGGTGGATCTGGCCCCCAGAACGTAGTCCCCCTGAGGCAGAGTAAGGGTGTCGGCCGCCACGGCGCTGTCATAACTGCCGGACCACACCTGCCTGCCGGCTGCGTCGGAGATGAACAGGAAATAGTCCTCGGCACTTGCGTATGCCCTAGTGAGTACTGCCGTATCACAGTTCACTGTCAGGGAAGACAGGGACAATACTCCGTCCCGGACCACGGGACTGCTTTCCAGTCTGCTGCAGGCAGCCAGAACAACAGAAGCCGAAATAAGGGATATGATGATTCTTTTCATTTCAATTCAGAGAGATTTCGCCTAGCTCGACGGTCTGGACCGTGTTGTCGAATGAAACATGTATGGCCAGACCACCGGCATTTGTTACGTCATATTTTACGGTATAGCAGGTCGAAGGCTCCCCGCGCCAGGCCTTTTCTTCCAGTGCGGACTCCGTCCCGTTCTGGCTTTTGACAGTGCCTTTGACACTGAAGGCACCGCTGACAAAAACAGCCGTGCCGTCATATATGAAGCCTTGAGGATTCAGCGGAGTGGATATTGTAAAACAGCTCGCGGGAAAGTAATTCCTGAAAGTTTCCGTAGTTTCTATCTTGACTATGCTGTTGCCCAGCCTTACGTCCACTATTGCGGTGGTGAGTTCTCCGGCCTTTATCGTAAAGTCCGCATAACCTGCAAAACAGGCTGCTCCAGGGCCTTCTGCAGACGGATCCCCATAACTTACGGATGCGCTGTAATCCCCCGGGGTCATCTTCGTGTCCGGATTCCAGTCGGAAAGCCCTCCGTTGAAAATCCTTTTCAGGGAAGAGTCCTTGATAGTAAGTGACAGACTGTCGAGGTGCGGAAGTTCCGCATAATCCCGGACTGTGCCCTTTGTATGCTCGGTGACCTCTCCTTCTTCAAGCAGAAAGAGAACGCACCCGCTGTCCCACTCGGTGGTGCATGCTACGGCCATAAGGGTCGCGGCGACTGCATATATGAGTCTTCTATTCATTTCCTATGCTTACTTTCACGTTGTCTATATACAGCCAGTTTGTCCCGTTGTTCGCTCCGGCCATATGTTCTATTTCCGTTCTTATGCAGATTCGGACAAGATCCGGCGTTCCGTTCACTTTGAGCATCATTTCCGCATGTTCAGGAGTGTCCGAATAACTTCCCGTCGTTGCCGCCGTGTAGAATGTGTTCAGGCTTCTGTCAAAAGTTCCGCTGGTAGAAGAGCTCTTGAATGCATCGGCCGTTGTCGTGTACCCTACATAGCAGTTCTGCCCCACCGCGTTGGCAAGCATGCCTCCGTGCTGCTCGGCGGAACCGTAATCGAATTCTACCCTGAGCACTGCTCCCGGCTTCAGTTTTCCGTCTATAGGGGCAGAATCCACTCTGGCATCGTAGTCTGCCGATGTTTCCCTGCGGCAGGCAAGGCGTATGGCGGTTCCTTCCTGAGCCCCTATTCTGGCCCCTGTCCAGCCGTTCAGGAACTTTACCGCGTCTTTTGTTCCGGAAACCAGAGTCGCATACTTGTCATTGGAAGAGAATGACTGCACGGAGTGGAAATCCTCTTCCAGCAGATACGGAATATTCAAGTCAAGATGCGCCTGCGTCATCGATTGCAGATCGGGCACCTGAACTTGCTGGGCGAGGGTTGCGTGTGGGGTGTCGTACGTAACCGTGAGAGTCTTGCCGCTGAGGGCGGTGAAATCTTCCGTATTCTCGAACCCGAGTTCAAAGGTCCCTCCCTGGATGATATCCGTTCCGTATTTCAAGGTAAGGCTTTTCTCCGGGGTCCGGATGGTAATGGTTTCCGGATCTTCTCCCAGATTGTTGGATTCCAGATGGAAATACAGTGAATGGTATTCCCGGATCGATTCAGGGGTTATCCTTATAGGGGTGGAATGTCCTGAGCGGAACGACCTTCCCTTGAGAGGTATGTTGCAGACTGCCACCTTGTCGGAAGTATAGGCCTTGACCTGCAATACTTCTCCCTGGCGGAATGTCACCGGCACCACGCTTGCCTGGACAAGCTCTGATCCGGATGAATTGCTGATATCTACGGAGGTGCTACCGTTGCGTATTATGCCCACGGATTGCCTGTCCGCATCATATTGGATATCGCCGGTCACTTCTTGCGGGAATATGGCGACGATTCTGCGGACCGTTTCGCCTCCGAACGCACTCCTGCTGCAGATAAAGCGCACCCTGTGCATGATGTGATGCATCCTCAGCCGGAGAAAGTCCCTGTTCCCGCTCTGCCAGTCAATCTCTTTCAGGGCCGGGGCTGTCTCTTCCGAAGAAATCAGGATATCGCCTCCGTCGGAGCAGATGCCGTCCTGCTCGGAAGGGACCCGGAATCCGAAGATCCTGCCCTGTACTGCGGAAGGAGGCGGACAGCATGCAATGTAACGATAGGTGCCTTCCGGCATGGGAGAGTCCAACTCGGCCGTGAAGAATGCATTTGTCTGCGATATTCCGTAGGTGTGGAAGATACAGTTGTCAAGAATCTGTGTTCCCTTGCGGTCAGATGCCCACAGGGCAATGCTGTCGTTGTCATTCCAGTGGGTGGAAAGGCCGTCCTGCCCGGCGGCAGTCCTTGTGTCACCTGAACCTCCGGCCCAGAATCCCACTTGTACCGAACTGTGCTCCGGGATTATCGAAATGCTGCTTCCGGAACAGGATTGCAGGCACAGTGCCGCTATCAGAAGATATTTTGACCAGTTATTCAAGCCAAGGTTATGTGTGGGTGGCAAATTTACTGTTAGAAGGTCAATTTTCCAAACTGTGCGAATTTTTCAATAATTGATGTAAATTTGTGGAAGTACCAACACATTGTCGTTATGAAAAAATCAATCCTGCTTGCAACTCTGTTGCTTTGTATCAATGCCGGTGCTTTTACTTTGGAAACTGAAATTCTTCCCGGAGAACAGTGGTGGGGAGGTACGGACCGTACATTCGGGACAGCTCCTTACGGACAGGATTCTGAAAAGGAATTCCTTCTGACTGTAAGCAATTACTCCAACCACGCAGTTCCTTTCTTCATTTCCAGCAAGGGGCGTTATATCTGGAGTGAATCCGCGTTTGACCTTACAATTGCTTCGGGAAAGATAACCGCAGTCGGGGATGCCAGGATTGAACTTGTCCAGGCAGGGCGCACCCTCAGGGATGCGTTCAAGGATGCTTCGGTAAAGCATTTTCCGGGAACAGGAACCCTTCCTCCGGAGGAATTCGTGACGAAACCGCAGTACAATACCTGGATCGAGCTTACCTCGCGCCAGAACCAGAAGGATATCCTCGCCTATGCCGAGGCCATCGTAGCCAACGGTTTCCCTACCGGAGGCGTCCTGATGATAGACGGAGGCTGGCACGTCACAAACGGCAACTATGCCTTCAAACCGGACAGGTTCCCGGATCCCAAGGCTATGTGCGAGCATCTGCACGAACTCGGGTTCAAGGTCATGCTCTGGGTATGCCCTTTCATCACCACCGGAACCCCGCAATATGAAGATCTGAGGGACAAGGGCTATCTGCTTCTGGAAAAGAACGGAGCGGAGCCTGCAATCGTTACCTGGTGGGCCGGCCGCAGCGCCGAGATAGATTTCACAAACCCTGATGCCAGGGATTGGTTCATTGGCAAGCTCAAGGGACTCCAGGAGGAATTCGGTGTGGACGGATTCAAGTTCGATGCCGGTGACGCCCTTTATTTCCCGGACGATCAGGTAAGGACCTTCGACGGGAAGTCCCGTGCCCAGGAGCAGAGCCAGCTTTGGGCCGAGTTGGGATACGTCTTCCCTTACAACGAGTTCAGGGCTTCCTGGAAAATGGGAGGAAAGCCGGTGGTGCTGCGTCTCCAGGACAAGGATTACAGCTGGGGAGGAGTCGGTGAACTTCTGCCGGACATGATAACCGCCGGAATCACCGGGCACATCTGTGTTTGTCCGGATATGATAGGCGGTGGTGAATCTTCATCGTTCAGGGACATCGACTGGGAGAAATTCGACCAGGAACTTATGGTCAGATCATGCCAGATCCACGCCGTGATGCCTATGATGCAGTTCTCTGTCGCACCTTGGCGTATTCTTGACGAGGAGCATCTTCAAGCCTGCCGCGAGGCAGCCGCTCTTCACGTTGCTTTGGGAGACTATATGACAGAGCAGGCCCTCAAGAGTGCAAAGGAGAACGTTCCTTTCATCAGGCCTATGGATTATTCCTTCCCTGGACAGGGTTTCGAAGCCTGTGCGGACCAGTACATGCTCGGAGACAAATATCTGATGGCCCCTATGGTGGTTTCCGGGAACACCCGTACCGTCAAGCTGCCTAAGGGTATCTGGTATGACGAGACCGGACGGCGCTATCGCGGCGGCAAGACCTATACGATAGACGTCCCTCTGAACCGTATCCCTA
>JAKSKG010000024.1 GCA_024401805.1 Bacteroidales bacterium | reverse complement strand
GACCGGTGTTGTTACGTCCGCCTGTGCTCTTGAGGGGCTCCAACAATGACTTCTGTGGTTTGTTGGTCGTGATTTCAGCGAATGTGCTGATAACCTTGTTTCTTGTACCCGGGGTTACCGGCTTGAATTTTCTAACTGCCATTGTCTAACCCTCCTTAAATATTAGCATAGAAGTCAATCTTCTCCTCACCTGCAAGAGTGATATAAGCTTTCTTGTAGTGATTTGCACGGCCGCGGAGAATACCTGCCTTGGTATAGCGGGATTTCTTCTTTCCGTGATAATTGACTGTATTGACATCTGCAACGGAGACATTGTACATCTTCTCCACTGCGTCCTTTATCTGAAGTTTGTTGGCCTTACGGTCTACGATAAAGCCATAACGGTTCAACTTTTCGCCCTGATCCGTCAACTTCTCTGTTACGATTGGCTTAATTAAAATTCCCATCTTCGTTTCTCTTTATGCCCTTGCGGAAAGGATATCCTGAACGCCGTCAACCATAACCATTGAATTAGAATTCATAATGGCGTAAGTGTTGATCTCGTCTACAGTGATAACGTTAACCTGAGGGAGGTTGCGTGATGAAAGATAGATATTTGTCGAATTCTCAGGAAGCACGAAGAGAATCTTGCGGTCACCGGCCTTGATGTTTGCAAGGATCTGCATGAACTCCTTGGTCTTAGGAGCGTCCATTACGAATGGCTCCACTACGGTGATGGCGTTCTCCTGAGCCTTGTATGAAAGGGCGGAGAAGCGTGCAAGTTTCTTGAGTTTCTTGTTCAACTTGTTGTGATAGAAGCGAGGCTGAGGTCCGAATACACGGCCGCCGCCTACAAAGATGTTGGACTTCAGAGAGCCGTGGCGTGCACCGCCGCCGCCCTTCTGGCGACCAAGTTTCTTTGTGCTGTGAGAGTTCTCGCTGCGGTCCTTCGTCTTGGCATTGCCGTGACGCTGGTTTGCAAGATACTGGATAACGTCAAGATAGATTGCGTGATCGTTCGGTGTTACGCCGAATACGTTCTCGTCGAGGGTAACCTCCTTTCCGGAAGGTGTACCGTCAATTTTCAAAACTGCAAGTTTCATACTCTTAAGCCTCCAGAATTACATAAGAACCTTTGGCTCCTGGAACGGAACCTTTAACTACGATAAGGTTGTTCTCAGGGATGATCTTGATCACCTTGAGGTTGAAAACCTTAACTCTCTCATTGCCCATATGGCCACCCATACGCATTCCAGGAAGAACACGTGAAGGCCAAGATGATGCGCCCATTGAACCAGGGTGACGAAGGCGGTTGTGCTGACCGTGGGTCTGTCCGCCGACTCCGGCGAATCCGTAACGGTGAACAACGCCCTGGAAACCCTTACCCTTGGAAGTACCGACAACGTCAACGAAAGGAACTTCTGCTTTCGCAATGTCCTCTACAGTGATGACGTCGCCCAACTTAAGCTCCTGAGGGAAGTCTGCAGCAACTTCTACAATCTTCTTCTTAGGAGTGGTTCCTGCCTTTTTGAAGTGCCCCTTGAGAGGCGCGCTGGTGTGCTTTTCTGTCGTTTCGTCATAGGCAAGCTGTACAGCGGCATAACCATCTTTTTCTACTGTACGCAGCTGCGTAACAACGCACGGACCAGCCTCGATAACAGTGCACGGTATATTCTTACCGTCGGCACTGAAAACGGAAGTCATTCCGATTTTCTTTCCAATTAATCCAGGCATTGGTTTAAAAATAATTAATTGTTAATCAATACTTTAATAGTATTTCCGCATTTTTGCGGGCTGCAAATATACGAAATATTTTCCAAATAGCAATAATAATCAGCGCTTTAGACGGCCGGGGCCCGTGACAACAAGTTCGGCTCTTTCACGCGTAAATAAAAATAAAATAAGTATATTTGTAGACTATGCCGTTAGGAGTATTCAGTTTCTTGCATATGACTGTCGTGGACATCCTCGACATCATTGTCGTGGCTGCCCTCATCTACGCCATTTTCCATTGGATCAAGGGATCGTCGGCCATATACATATTCATCGCAATCATATTGATGTTCGCAGTGCGACTTGTCGCCGACCTGGTGGGAATGGAACTGGTCTCCGCCGTGATGGGCACCGTGCTGGACGTGGGAATGATTGCGCTGATAGTGATATTCCAGCCGGAGATCCGCCGCTTCCTCAACAGGCTCGGCCGCTCGGCGGGAGACACCATAGACAAGCGCAACTTCATCGACAAACTGCTGGGAAGGCAGGATTCACACAAGCTCGTGAGCGCGGATATCGCCGAGATATGCGAGGCCTGTGAGGAAATGTCCGAACAGAAGACGGGAGCCCTCATAGTGCTGCCTCACATCAATCCGCTGGAGGACATTGTCGCCACCGGGGACAAGATTGACGCCAACATAAGCAGGCGCCTCATAATGAACATTTTCTTCAAGAACTCACCTCTGCACGACGGAGCGATGGTAATATCCTCGGGGAGGATCGTCGCCGCCCGTTGCACGCTTCCCATCACCGACCGCACCGACATCCCGGCAAGATTCGGAATGAGGCACAAGGCTGCAGTAGGTATATCCGAACAGAGCGATGCGGATGTCATAGTGGTATCGGAGCAGACCGGAAGGATATCTTTCGTGCGTTCAGGGAAGGTTACCCCGATCAACAGCATAAACTCCCTCATACTTCTGCTGGGCAATAAAACGGAGGAAAAGCAATGACCCAAACACGGCTGGAATCCAAACTGGGATTCGACAAGATACGCCGGATGATTGCGGACCGGTGCCTTACTGAATATGCCGCAGACAGAGTGGAGTCCGAGGAATTCTCCACCGACCCCGGCGTCATCAGGCAAAGGCTGCTCCTCACGGACGAGATGAGGCTTGTCCTTATGTTCGAGGACAGTTTCCCTACCACCGGGTACATAGACGCCCTCCCGTTCCTGGAGCCTCTGCTCAAGGAGGGGTGCAGCATCGACACCCTGAGCCTTGCGAAGCTCAAGACCATGCTGGACACCACCCGCAGGGTGACGGCTTTTCTCGGAAGCATAAAGGACGGAGTGTATCCCAACCTCAAGAGGCTTTCATCCCAGGCTTCTGTCTTTCCGGAAGTCATTCGCAGGATAGAGACCATACTGGACAAATACGGGGACATTAAAGACTCCGCCTCGGACAATCTTTTCCAGATACGAAAGAACATACGTGACAGGGAAAACGCCATTTCCAAGAAGGCTGCGGCCATTATGCGCAAAGCAGTGGAAGAAGGGCTGGCTGATCCCGATTCGGACGTCACCGTGAGGGACGGCAAGTTCCTGATTCCCGTAAAGGCGGACCGCAAGCGCAAACTGCAGGGCTTCGTGTACGGCGAGTCATCTACAGGAAAGACAAGTTTCGTGGAACCCACGGAAGTGATGGAGCTTGAGAACGAAATCAGCGAGCTGCATTTCGCCGAGAACCGGGAGATTGCAAAGATACTGTACGACTTCAGCGAGTTCCTCAGGCCTTATGTACCGGAACTCATGGGCAGCGCCCGCTTCCTGGGAGAGCTCGATTTCCTCATGGCAAAGGCCCAGACGGCACTTTCCATCATTGCCGGAATGCCGGTGATATCCTCTGACGGAGCATTCTACCTGCGCAAGGCAAGGCATCCGCTGCTGGAGAGCGCGCTCAAGCGCGAAGGGAAGGAAATCGTGCCTCTGACCGTAACCCTGACCCCTCAAAAGCACATCCTGCTGATATCGGGGCCTAATGCCGGAGGTAAATCCGTCTGCCTCAAGACGGTCGGACTGCTCCAGTACATGTTCCAATGGGGTATGCTGATTCCGACATCCGAGAGTTCGGAACTGCCCGTCTTCGACAGGATAATGGTAAGCATAGGCGACGACCAGAATCTGGAGAACGACCTGAGCACATACAGTTCCTTCCTCGGCGACATGCGCACAATGCTGGAAGAAGCCGACGGCAGGACCCTTGTCCTGATAGACGAATTCGGGTCCGGAACCGAGCCTGCTGCAGGCGGAGCCATAGCGGAAGCCATTCTTTCCGAGTTTGACAGCAGAGGGGTTTTCGGCGTCATTACCACGCACTTCACCAATCTCAAGCTGTACGCCAGCGCCACGGACTGCGGCGTTGTAAACGGGGCCATGCTGTTCGATTCCGCCAGGATAGAACCTCTGTTCCAGCTTCAGACGGGGTTGCCTGGCAATTCATTTGCATTCGAACTGGCCCGCAAGATGAAGCTCCCGGAAAACATAGTCCGGGACGCGGAGCAGAGGGCCGGAAACGAATACGTCGGAATGGAAAGGAACCTGCGCAAGATAGCGCGCAACCGCCGTGCCCTGGACGAGAAGCTCCAGAAGGTCAAACACGCAGACAAAGCGCTTGAAGGACTTACAGAACAGTACCAGCAGGAACTTGAAGATATCAAGAAGCAGAAAAAGGCAATACTGGACGAGGCCAGGGCTCAGGCTCAGGACATAGTCAAGGGAGCCGGCAAGCAGGTTGAAAAGACAATACGCATCATAAAGGAGTCACAGGCCGGGAAGGAGCAGACCAAACAGGCAAGACAGGAGCTGCAAGGGTTCCTTGGAGCCCTTGAAAAACGCAAATCCAAGGAGCAGAAAGAACGGGACGAATACATTGACCGCAAGATAGCCCTGCTTGACAAAAGGAACCGCAGGAAATCGGAAGGCGTCAAGAGCGAACATCCGGCGCCGCTGAAGGTCGGAGAGAAGGTCAAAGTGCTGGAAAACGGAATGGTGGGAGAGGTCTCGAAGGTATCTTCCAAGTCGGTCACAGTGATAATAGGGGCCATCAGCAGCACAATGAGCCCGGACAGGCTTGAAAGAATTTCTTCCAACGAATTCAGGGAAGCGTCGCGCCAGAGCAGGAAAAGCGTCTCCCATCGCGAGGACCCTGCGATTCAGGAACGGAAATTGAAGTTCTCGACAGAACTTGACATACGCGGAGAAAGGCTGAACGATGCCCTGGATATCGTCACCCATTATGTTGACGATGCTCTTATGCTGAGTATTGGAAGCGTCAGGATAATTCACGGCAAGGGAACGGGTGTCCTGCATGACGAGATTCAGAAATATCTGCGGACCATACCGGGAGTTGCATCTGTCCGTGACGAGGACATACGCAACGGCGGCAGCGGAGTCACTATAGTAAACTTCTGATTATGAAAGACAACACACAGAGAGTCGGCCGCAGAGGGGAAGAGGAAGCCTGCGAATACCTCAGGAGCCTTGGACAGACCATCCTGGACAGGAACTGGCGCAGCTCCCATCTTGAGATAGACGTCATAACCTCCGATCCGGAAGGCCTGCATTTCGTGGAGGTGAAAAGCAGAACGGCTCCCGCAATGGCGGAACCACAGCTTAATGTCGGCCCCCTGAAGCAGAAAAGGATTGTCAAGGCTGCGCTCTCGTATGTACACAAGGGAGGCGGAATACGCCCGGACCAGGAAATTTTCTTTGACATAGTTACGGTCGTTTTTTACAACGGCCACCCGGAAATAGAATACTACCCTAAAGCTTTTATACCAATTTATGTCTAATAACCACTATTACTGCATAATCATGGCCGGCGGAATCGGATCACGATTCTGGCCTATCAGCCGTGAGGCCACGCCAAAGCAGTTCCTGAAGTTTTCCAAATCCGGAAAATCATTTCTCAGGCTCGCTTATGACCGGCTTGCCGGCACTGTCGTTCCTCCAGAGAACATCATAGTTGTCTCTCTGACACGTTACAAGGAACAGGTTCTGGAAGAGATACCGGAACTCGGACCGGAGAATCTCCTGCTCGAGCCATACAACCGCAACACCGCGCCTTGTCTGGCTTTCGCTGCCTACACCCTGGTCAACAGGGACCCGGAGGCTGTCATCGTCGCGCTGCCGTCCGACCAGGTCATCGACGACTATGACCTGTACCGCAGCACCATCGCCACCGGTTTGGAATATGCCGCCGGACACGACGAAATCCTTACCCTGGGCATTGTGCCTACCAGGCCTGACAGCAATTTCGGATACATCCAGATGGCACGGGATCCGGAAGACGGAAAGCCCGTAAAGGTCAAGACCTTCACCGAGAAACCGGACGAAGAGTTGGCAAGAGTGTTCATAGACAGCGGTGAATTCCTATGGAACGCCGGTATTTTCATCTCCGGCATCAAGGTTCTGATACACGAGCTGGAAACTCACGCTCCGGAAATCACCTGCCTGTGGAAGGGCTGGGAAAAAGTGATAGGCACTGACGGAGAAAGGAACTTCATAGACAAAGTCTACGGGGAATGCCCGCGCACTTCGATCGACTATGCAGTTATGGAGAAATCCGACAGGGTTTCCACAATTCCGTCTTCTTTCGGATGGGCCGACATAGGCAACTGGGAGTCTTTCTACGAGTATCTGGCAGGTGTGGACGGGAACGGCAACGCTGTAAGCGCAAAAGGCAAGAATCTGATACAGAACACTACGGGATCGATCGTGTACTCATCGACCGGGGAAAAACTCATAGCTATAAAAGGACTTGAAGACTACATAGTGCTGGACACCCAGGACATACTTATGATATGCCCGAGGGACGAGGCCAAACTCAAGGAGTTCATCACCGAACTCGCCATGCCGGACTTCAAGGAATACAGATAACAGGACAGGATATGCTGGTACTAAAATTCGGAGGATCGTCAGTTGCAAACGCAACCCGGATGTCGGGGGTTCTGGACATAGTCGAATCCAGAGCCGCCACAGACAGGGTCATACTCATAAGTTCCGCAATAGCCGGATGTACGGACACCCTGCTTTCCAGGGATTCCGAGGCTATTGAAAGGCTGCACGATTCACATCGGGCCATCATATCCAGACTTTTCACTTCCGACGACAGGGCCGAGGCGGAAAAAGAATGTGACTCCCTGTTCGACAGGATTCTGGAATTCCCGGAAACGGTGGAGTCTTTCGGCGAGATCCTTTCCACCCGCATACTCTTCCGCAAACTGGAACTCGAGGGATATGCCTGCACCTGGCTGGATTCCAGGGAACTTGTCGTAAAGGACAATCCGGAACTGTCCCGCAGCAACATCGCGGCAGCTGTTGCAGCCCATCCGCAGACCAGGATATTCGTGGCACCGGGGTTCATAGCATCGGACGGATCCGGGAACACGGTCACGCTGGGACGAGGAGGGTCCGACTACAGTGCGGCGCTCTTTGCAGCGGGATGCGGCGCATCCCGGATAGAAATATGGACCGATGTCCCGGGAATAATGACAACCAATCCGAAAGACTGCGCAAGGGCACGCTCGATAGCCCGTATGTCTTACGATGCCGCCTTTTCCATGGCGGAACACGGAGCAAAGGTACTTTACCCTCCTACCGTCATTCCTGCAAGGGAATCGGGCATACCCATAGTGGTGAAGGACACTTTCCACCCGGAGCATCCGGGCACGGTGATTTCATCGGTCGGGGAACACGACGGCTGGACCGGCCTGACCCGCAACGAGGACAGGATCTGCCTGGTTGGCGGAACCTCTGCCCACGGACAGGAGGCCCGTGCAAAGATAGCGCTGGCGTTCGGAAGGATAAGGCTCGCCGACTCTGTTGTCACAGCGGAAGACGATGCCATCTGCATCGACGTTCCCCACGGCCTGGGGCTGAAAGCCCTGAAAGAGCTTCACAGGGAGTTCTTTGAACTGGACGAGTCGACCACAAAGCTGTTGTACATAGCCGGAAAGGGGGCTGTGGGAACAGCGCTGAGACAGATGCTGGAATCTTCCGGAGAGAAAATCAGACTCAGAAGCGACAAGACCGTAAAGATAGCCGCACAGGTAGACAGCAGCGTACCGGATTTCTGCGAAAGGATAATCGCAGACGCTCCGAAAAACTCCATATTCGTCGACTGCACGGACAGCGAGACCATACACGAATGGTACGAGCCTCTGCTGGATGCGGGGATAAACATAGTCTCCTCCAACAGAAGGTCCCTCTCTGTTCCGTACAGGGAATATGCGGCGATGAAGAACGCAGCCCTGCGCAGCGGATGCTTCCTCAGGTACGAAACCACCGTAGGGGCAGCGCTCCCGGTACTGGAGAGCATTGCATTGAGCGCAAACAGTTCCGACGAGATAACCAGAATAGAGGCTGTCGTCTCCTGCACCCTCAACTACATTCTGAGTTCAGACCTTCCTTATACCCTTGCCCTTGAGAATGCCAAGAAGATCGGATTGACCGAGAAAGACCCCCGCCAGGATCTGGAGGGCAGGGATGCGCTCAGGAAACTGCTCATCCTTGCCAGGGAAGCCGGAGTGAACCTGGACCAGGAAGACGTTAGCATAGAACCGGTTCTAGACCTGGACAAAGTGGGCGAGAACCAGAGGTTCGTGGCGTCGCTTGTCAAGGACAGTACAGCAAAGCTGGGATACAGGGCCGGCATCAGACTGCAGACAGTGGATGAGTCCCACCCGGCATACTGGCTCAAGGGCACTGACAATGTGATAATTATTCAAAGCGCTTACCACCCTTCCCCTCTTGTAATAGAAGGAGCCGGCGAGGGAGCAAGGCAAGCCGCTGCAAGCATATTAAACGACATACTCAAATGAAAGTAGCAGTAGTGGGCGCCACCGGACTGGTGGGCACCAGAATGTTGCAGGTACTGGAGGAAAGGAATTTCCCTGTTACGGAACTTATTCCTGTCGCATCTGAAAAATCGTTGGGAAGAAAGGTGTCCTTCAAAGGACGCGAATGGTCCGTAGTCAGCGCAGACGACGCCATTGCGGCCAAGCCGTCCCTGGCCCTGTTCAGCGCAGGAGGGAGCATTTCCGAAGAACTTGCCCCACGCTTTGCGGCGGTGGGATGCAGGGTTGTGGACAACTCGTCGTTCTGGAGGATGGATCCTTCCAAGAAGCTGGTGGTTCCGGAAATCAACGGTGACATCCTTGAAAAAGAGGATATGATAATAGCCAACCCCAACTGCTCCACCATACAGATGGTGCTCGCCCTCGCCCCACTGCACAAGGTATACGGAATCAAAAGGGTAGTTGTAAGCACCTATCAGAGCGTGACCGGAGCGGGATACAAGGCCATCAACCAGATGAATGCAGAACGGCAGGGACTGGAATGCGAAAAGAAATTCCCTTACCCTATAGACCAGAACATACTCCCGCACATAGACTCTTTCCTTGACAACGGGTACACCAAGGAGGAGATGAAAATGATCAACGAGACACGCAAGATCCTGCGTGACGACAGCATTGCTATCACCGCCACCACCGTGAGGGTCCCGGTCCAGGGCGGCCACAGCGAATCGGTCAATGTGGAACTCAAAAGGCCTTTCGAACTTGAGGATGTACGCAGGCTGCTGTCGCAGATGCCGGGCGTGACCGTACAGGACGACCCGGAACACAACGTTTACCCTATGCCTCTTTATGCCTGGGGCAAGGATGACGTGTTCGTAGGACGCATACGCCGTGACGAGTCTGTCCCTGACGGACTCAATTTCTGGTGCGTGAGCGACAACATACGCAAAGGTGCGGCAACGAATGCCGTACAGATAGCCCAGACCCTGTTGGAAAAGAAATACATCTGAAAATGAAAGTGATAATAAGCGGTTATGGCCGTATGGGCCATATGATAGAGGAAGTCCTCATCAGAGAAAACATTGAGCTTGCCCTTGCAACGGAAGACGTATGCTCCGTAGACCCCGGACTTGCCAGGGAATGCGTGTGCATAGATTTCACCACTCCCGATGCGATCAAGGCCAATTACAGATTCCTTGCAGAGCATTTCAAGGCCGTGGTGATAGGAACCACCGGTTGGGACGACATTGCAACGGACGTGATAAGCTGTTTCTACGCCAACGGAACCCCTATGGTTTACTCATCCAACTTCTCGATAGGAGTGAACGCAATGATGCTGGCTGTCGAAAAGATAGGAAATGTACTCAAGGACTGCGGATATGTCCCTCATATCGAGGAGACCCACCACATCCACAAGCTGGACGCCCCTAGCGGAACGGCAAAGACGCTCGGCGGTATCGTCAAGGATTCGCTTGGCGTGAAACCGGACATAACATCCGTAAGGGAAGGCGAAGTCTGCGGAATACACGTTGTCAAGTTCAAGTCCGACGTGGACAAGATAAAGGTCTCTCACGAAGCTTTCTCCCGTGAGGGTTTCGCCCAGGGCGCCGTTGTCGCTGCCAGAATGACCGAGAACCTCAAGGGCGTTCATACATTCAAGGAACTCATTTCATCAAAGTAAGATCATGTTATTCAAAGGTTGCGGTACAGCATTGGTGACTCCGTTCATTGACGGGGAAGTCGATTACGAGGCATACGCCTCTCTTGTTGACAGGCAGGTTGAATCGGGAGTTGACTTCCTTGTTCCCCTTGCCACTACCGGAGAAACTCCGACCCTCTCGGCCGAGGAGAAGCAGGCCCTTCTGAAACTTACCAGCGGACTGGCTGGGAAACTGCCTCTGCTCGTTGGTTGCGGATCCAACAGCGTACCCGGGACTCTTGCCAACATGAAGTTGCTGGAACCTTGCGGGGTGGATGCCTGGCTGGTCGTGGTGCCTTTCTACAACAAGCCTACCCAGGAAGGGCAATATCTCTATTTCAAGGCAATAGCCGAAGCATCCGACAAGCCGATAGTCATCTACAACGTTCCGGGACGCACCGGAGCCAACATGACGGCAGCAACCTGCCTGAGGCTGGCCAGGGAAGTGCCCGGAATCATAGGGATCAAGGAGGCATCGGGGAAGATCGATCAGGTCAGGGAAATACTTGAGGGCGCTCCGGAAGGCTTTGCAGTCCTGAGCGGGGATGATGACCTGACTCTGGAAATGATGCGCAGCGGGGCTGCCGGAGTAGTATCGGTT
The DNA here is from genome assembly GCA_024401805.1 of Bacteroidales bacterium. GTDB lineage: Bacteria > Bacteroidota > Bacteroidia > Bacteroidales > UBA932 > Cryptobacteroides. The sequence goes on along the minus strand of JAKSKG010000024.1, from coordinate 7,011 downwards.
GCCTCCAACATCGCCCCATCCCGGGTAAAGGCAATGACCGATGCGGCGCTGGAAGGTGATTTCGGGAAAGCGGCGGCCATTGATGCCGAGCTTCAGACTCTGTTCAAGAACTGTTTTGTAGAGAGCAACCCTATCCCCGTGAAGGCCGGGCTGGAGGCCATGGGACTTTGCAGGGCCGAGGTGCGTCTGCCACTGAGCGCAGCAAGCAAAGATACTGTAGGGATAATGAGGGAAACCGTCAAGCCTTTCTGAGAGTCATCTCGCAACGCTTGCAGTCGAATTCAAGAATATAGCGGCGGCCGTTGTTCGAAATGAACAGCGGCTTGTTGTCTTTTCCACCCTGCCGTACAGGGCACAGTCCGATTTCGTAGCGCACACAGTACTTGCTGCGCATAAGTTCCGTCTTGTCCCCTATCACCGGAAGTCCTGTTTTCTCCGTAGAGGATTCCGGGCAGAAATCAAGGGCCAGGGTATTTCTTTCACCTTTGTACAAAGGCATCATCCTGCAAGGCTTTGCACTCATATCGTGCGCTATGAGGCGCCTGATGCTGTTTATGGTAGCGGCGCTGAACAGCGGCACGACATTGCCCGGAGTCGAGATGTCGATGTTGTCGACCGAGAATACCATCCCCTCGCTGCGCTTTGACAGTTGCTCCCGCAACATGGCTATCGAGCGCTCCTTGTTCTGGGCGGCGTCCACGTCCGCCTTGAAATTGCAGGAAATCTCACGGCCGTCCTCGGACACAGCCTTTACGTCTATGCTGAACAGATGGGATATCCTTACGGTCAGACTGACCCGGATGTCTCTTTTTGGGAGATCGTTTTCAAGCGCCTTTTCAAATGCGGAAGAAACGTTCCTGTATATCGTCATTCCTTTGTGGAGACCCTGAACGTTCTTGCAGTATATCGCATTCCCCTGGCAGATGTCACCTCGGAAGCCAACTATCGAGCTGCCGCTGACAAAGGCGAATCCGTCTCCGTTCGAAAGTACCAGACAGCCGGATGCGGGAGTTACCCTCACTTCTATCGAGGATCTGTCACACGGCCGTATGGAAGCAACCGTTCCTATGGCCTCTCCCATTGATTTGGGAGCATCCATCGCAGCCCAGCGGCCCCGCTTTCCGTCCAGGAACAGCTGGGTGTAGGAGCGGTTGAAAGTCTTGTCGCTGTCCGGATCAAAGCCTCCGGTCACAGCCCCGAAGGACGCTCTTCTGTACTTGCCCGGATTCGAAGCGACTATTTTGTCCAGGGCAATAGAATATTCTCTCACGACATTCTTGACATAAGACGCGTTCTTGAGTCTTCCTTCTATCTTGAAAGAGCATACTCCGGCATTGCACAGATCGGAAAGCCTTTCTTTCAATTTGAGGTCCTTGAGTGACAGTATGGCCTTGTTCCTGAGTATGGGCTTGCCGGAAGAATCCTCCAGATCGTACAGGGACCTGCAGGCCTGAATGCACTCTCCCCTGTCCGCACTGCGGCCGTCGATATACTGGGACATTCTGCACTCTCCGCTGTAGCACACACAAAGCGCACCGTGAACAAAGCACTCCACCTCGCACTTTACGCCGTCGCAGATCTGCCTTATCGTTTCCAGCGGGAGTTCCCTTTCCAGAATAAGCCGGGAACAGCCCAGAGCCTCGAAATATCTGGCCCTGTCGACATCTCTGATGGCACATTGGGTGGATGCGTGCAGAGGTACGGTTATATCCTCCCACCCGGTAATCCGCGGATCCCTGATAATAAAGGCATCGGCTCCTGCCTTCTGGGCCTGTAGCATCAGGGCGTGAGCCCTGTCAAGCTCATCATCGCATATTACCGTATTGAAGGCCACGAACACCCTGGCTCCGAACTTGTGGGCGTGCAGGCACAAAGCCTCTACCTCGGATATGGGATTAACCGCGTCCTTTCTTGCACCGAACTCCTCTGCGCCGATATATACCGCATCGGCACCGCAGTCAATTGCTGCGATGCCGACACTTGCGTTTCTCGCTGGAGCGAGGAGTTCCAGCGTCTGCATTATTTCTTCAGAGCCTCGATGGCAGCCTTGATCTGGGCTACGTCTGCTGCGCTAGGAGACAGCTCTACATATTTCTCGAGGTATGAGATAGCCTCGGCCTTCTTCTGAAGGTTCATTGCTGCTGTTCCTGCAACCTTGAAAGCATTTGCAGAAGGAGCGTAGTCTGCACTCTTTACGGCAGCCTCGAAAGCCTCTTCATAATTCTTTGTCTTGAGTGCGGCAGCGGCCTTCTTTACGAACACGGTAGAAAGCTGCTTGAATGCATTTGACTCCTGTCCGTTGGCGGCAGCCTTCTCGAAAGCGGCGATAGCCTCGTCGTTGCGTCCGAGAGCTCCGAGAGCCTGGCCAAGGCGAAGGGCTGCGGAGCCGTTGGTTTCGTCGGAAGCGAGCATTTCATTGAATACCTCGACTGCCTCTTCGAACTTCTTTGATGTAAGAAGTGCGTTACCCTTGAGCTGGAGAGCGGTTCCGATGAGCTTTGTCATCTCGTCTGCAATCTCCACTTCACCGAAATCAAGAGCCTGGGCTACAGTTGCCTTGCATTTTGCAATGGCTTCGTCGAAGTTTCCGGCTTTTACAAGGTCCTTTGCAAGAGAAAGGTTGATCTTTGGAATGGCATTCTTGCAGTTTGCAATCACAGCCTCACCATCTGCGCCAAGAGCTTCTGCTGCAGAAAGAGCCTGTACGAAATTCTCCAGAGCCTCGGCTTTTTTACCAAGCGAAAGTGCTGCGGCACCGTTGTTGTAAAGTTCTGTAACCTGTGCCAGGTCCTGTGCGAATGCTGCGCCGGCCGCGAGAGCCAGGGCGATGACGGTAACGAAAATCTTCTTCATAATATTGTTTTGTTATTATTTTCTTTTGTATGCTTACAAAAGTAGTAAAAATTTGTCTTAATTTTGTCTTCTGACATATGAAACACCATATTTCAATCCTTCTTTTGTTTTTCCCCCTTGTTCTTATGGCCCAGGAGAGGAAGAACATTCCCGAAACAGACAACCTCACCAAAGGCGTTCTGCCCAACGGGATATCGTATTTCCTTGTCAGCAACAACAGTATCAAAGGTTATGCCGATTTTTCGCTGATTCAGTCCGGTATGGCCGGGAACAGGGAATCGAGGAAGGTCCTTTCCAAAGTGGACAATTTCAAGATAAGTCCATATAAATTCCTGGCTTCCAAGGGAATAGGCTATGGCCCGGACGGATACATAAGCACGGTGGACGACAATGACATCATCAATTTCAGGAACGTGCCGGTCTACGACAGCGCGGCCGCTGATTCAACGCTCCTGCTGATGTTCGACCTGGTCCGTACCAGCCCGGCGCAACAGGCCCTGATAATCTGCGGAGACATAGACGCGCCCGAGCTGCTACAACAGATCAAGATGCTTTCTCTTTCCGTCCCGGAAAGAACGGCAATTACGGAACTCCCTCCATATCGTTGGGGACCGTCCCTTTCTCCGACAATAGTCTGCAACCCTGCAAAAGGAACGGAACTGGCGGAAATATCCATAAGCTATGCCAGCAGGAGAACCCCAAGAGAATTCCTTTCCGGATCCAGACCTTTCGTTTCAGAGATGCTTGCAAGACAGCTCGGAAGCATATTGACAGGCAGGGTCCGCGATGCCTTCAAGGAAGAGGGAATACCTGTTTCCGGCGTATCTGCGACAAGCACAGGCAGCGGCTACACCTCCGGAGACGAACAGTTCTCTTTGAGTGTGAAGACCCCTGCCGCAAGAACGGAGGAGGCCATAGCCCTGCTGGCAAGGACACTGGCCACTCTGGACCGGGACGGAGCAGAACCAGGGGAACTGCGTTACGCCAAGGGAGCCTACCTGCTCGCACTGAGGCAGGCTGCTTCCGGAGAAAACCACATCTCAAACAAGGAATATACGGACCGGTGCACGGCATCCTATCTCTACGGAGCTCCGGTAGTGTCCCAAAAGGCAGTCAGGGACTATTTTACCGGGCTGGCCATTGACCCTCAGCTGGAACTTTCCGTTTTCAACAAGTTCGCATCGGCTCTGCTGTCGGCGGACAGCAACCTCACTCTGACCGTAAAGTCTGCGGAAGAACACCTTGACAAGGAAAGGATAGCATCCGTTCTGGCCGGGAACTGGAAGGCATCGGACGAAGTCCAGTCACGTGATCTGCCCGGGATTCCGGCTCCCGCCCACCTGAAAAAGCAGAAAGTCAAGTCCACCCTGACGGATCCCGTCACGGGCGGCACAATATGGACCTTTGCCAACGGATTCAAACTGATTTACAAGAACATACCGGGCAGTGACGGATTCAGTTACTCTCTGGCATTGCGCGGAGGTCTTACTTTCATACCGGGGCTGGCTCCGGGTGAAAGCGCATTCGCCTCTGATATGCTCCGGCTCTTCCGTGTTGCAGGCCTGGACGGGGAGGATTTCCGCAAGTCACTGATTGCAGACGGAATCACTTTCGAGCCCGGGATAGGCATTTCCGATTTCAGGATCAGCGGAGAAGCCCCGGAGCAGGGATTGGAAACCCTTATGCGCGCGCTTGCCGCCTATGCTCTCAGAAGGCAGACGGATGACGGTGCATTCAAGTATTACAAACTGTGCAAGGCTCTTGAAGAAAAGGATATGCGTACAAAGGCCGAGGGAATCAGGGCCGATATGGAGGACCTTGCCTCGGACGGAGATTTCTATTCTTCCGTGGCACGGATGCAGAACCTGAGCGACAATCTGCCGTGGAAAATGGAGCGCTACCTTGAGACAATGTTCGGCAAGACGGATGACGGCGCGCTGATCGTGGTGGGCAATATAGACAAGGACCAGCTCCTGGGAACAGTGTCCAGATACGCAGGACAGTTCGGGACCGGCAGGAAGGCTGCAGCCAGGACGAACGAGAAATACACTATAGTTCCTGGGTGGAGTACAAGGGTATATGATGACATAGATGGGATCAACATCCTGCTCAGCGCCTATTATCCTTTCTCCATCAAGAACGCGACGGCATTCGAGACTGCCTGCGAGGCCATCTCGATCGAGTTGTGCAAGGCTCTTGCCGACGAGGGCCTGTATGCTGTGACGGAAAGGAACATATACCTCAACCCGTCGGAAAGGTTCAGCCTTTTCATAAGCTGCAGGCCTTGCAATCCGGAAGGTCTCCCGGATGGAGTCAAGTCCAGAAGTTCCCAGAAGGCTTTGAATGCAGTACGTTCCGTGATTACTTCTTTGTCTTTGACCAATGTGGACGAACCGCTTATGGAGGCTTCGATATCCAATATCAGGAACAGATATGAATCATTGACAGGGGATCCCGCTTTCATGCTTGAAGCCTCGGTGATAAGAAATTCGCTTGGCCTCAACCTGGTTTCCGGATACAGGCAGGCGCTCAAGGAAGTCGGGGAATCTGACGTAAGAAAGGTGCTGGAGGCATTTGACGGAGCCTCCAAGGTGGAATTCATTAACAAATAGTCCTGGTGATGAACAACGGTTTCGGAACTATTATCCAGATAGGAGACATACTTGTATCGGAAGACGTGGTGACGGAATTCTTTGCGTGCGACTATCCGGTATGCAAGGGTTGCTGCTGTGTTTACGGAGACAGCGGCGCACCCCTGGAGGAAAGCGAGCTGGAAGGTCTGGAACGGGGATATGACAGATATTCTCCTTTAATGAGGGAGCAGGGACGTAAAACCGTGGACTCTGTGGGATTCTTTGAACTGGACAGGGACGGAGACATTGTCACTCCTGTTGTCCCCGAGAGCCAGGAATGCGCCTTTTCCAACATCCTTGCAGACGGAAGCATATTGTGTGCAATCGAGAAATGCGGGCTGGAAAAGCCTATGTCCTGCCGCCTGTACCCTATAAGGATAACAAAACTCACCGGGGGAGGTCTGGCCCTGAACGTGCATCACTGGGATATATGCAAGCCTGCTTTCGAGAAAGGCAGGAAAGAGGGAATACGGGTGTATCAGTTCCTGCAGGGACCTCTGACTGCCAGATTCGGCAAGGATTTCTATGATGCGCTCTGCGCGGCGGCGCAGTACGTAAAATGAACTACGGAAGCAGCCCTTCCGGAAGATTCAGATAGAGTTCGCGGGCATTCGGGTCCGCGTTTTCTATGAAATCGGGGTGCAGAGGGACCAGAGCGTCTCCTACATATATGCACAGGTTCCCCGGAATAGGCTCGATGCCGGTGACCTCCCCCGCCTTTTTACCGTGATCGAATACGGTCCAGCCAATAAAATCATCGGCCTCTTCCTCGGGACTCTCGGAATCTATGAAAATGCCCTGGCCAACAATTTCTTCGGCGTCGGCAAGAGTATCTACGTCCGTGATATGGGCGATGGCCTTCGTGTTTCCCCTTGGGGTCAGGGAATCAAAAAAGAAAGGAACCGGAAGTCCATCGAAATAGATGAACACCGGTTCCTTAAGATCAATCTCACTGGCATCTATGTCGTACAATCCTATGAGGATGTCTCCGCAGGTACCGTTGGATTTAAGGATCTTGGCAATCTGGAGCATTAAGCTTCTGCAGGGGTTTCCTCTGTTGCAGGAGCTTCCTCCTCTGCAGGTGCTTCAGCGGCCTCGGCGGCTGCCTTCTCGGCTGCCTCTTTGGCTGCGAGTTCTGCTGCCTTCTTTGCGATAGCCTCGGCACGAGCCTCGTTTACCTTGGTCTCCTCGGCCTTTGCAGCCTTTGCCTTGGCGATTGTGTCGTTCTTGATGCCGGTCTTCTTAGCCTCGATCTTTGCATCTTTCTCTGCCTTCCAGGCATTCCACTTCTGGTCTGCCTGCTCCTGTGTAAGGGCTCCCTTTGCTACACCACCGTCAAGATGGTTGCGAAGAAGTACACCTTCGTAAGAAAGGATGCGGCGGCATACGAGGGTCGGCTGGGCGCCAACCTTGATCCAGGCAAGTGCACGCTCTGAATTCAGAACGATTGTTGCAGGATTAGTGTTTGGATTGTAAGAGCCGATCTGCTCGATGTAACGACCGTCACGTGGTGAACGTGAGTCTG
>JAKSKG010000023.1 GCA_024401805.1 Bacteroidales bacterium | reverse complement strand
TGGTACGGTTGTTGTTATTGTTATGGAAAACGGTGAAAAAACCTATATTTGTAAAACCATTCAAAAACAATCAAGATATGAAGCGTATACTTACTTTCGCAATGATTTCGCTTTTATGCTCGAGTTGTTGCACAACCACACGGATCGTGACCGTATCTCCTGACACCGCTTTCTCAAGAACATACAGCACCAGTGTCGCCATTCCAAAGACACGTGCCGTCACAACCACCACACGCGTTATCGCTACAGACAACGACATAGCCCTTGCACTTGACCTGCAGGCCATCGGAGCAGCTTTCGCGCAGTCCTCGACCGTACAGGAATTCGAGAACCTTATTAACAATTCGTCTTTCATGCTGTCCAACCTGGACCTCAACGCAGACGGTTATGTAGATTACCTCCGCGTGCTCGAGACAGTGGACGGCCACGCACACGTATTTGTAATCCAGGCTGTCCTGGCGAACAACGTATATCAGGATGTCGCTACGATAGTGGCCGAGGTTCCTACTGTCGCTACAGCCTGCGTACAGATCATAGGTGACCCATACATTTTCGGGCCTAAGTACATCATCGAACCGGTGTTCATCGCAAGACCTCTGATCTATTCTCACCTGTGCAGGCCTCATTACAACCCTTGGCGCTCACCTTGGTACTGGAGCCATTACCCAAGCTACTACAGGCACAGGGCTCCCGTATATCACGGGCACTACCACGCATACGTAAGCACTTTCATGCGCAATCACCATTATTGCCACGTCGTACACTACGTGGACGTATATCACTATCCTAACTACTCACGCGTATCACGCCAATACAGCCGCAACGACTACGGAGCAATGCATCCGGAGCACTCGTTCACCGAGCGCAACGCAGACATCATAGCCAAGAGCAGGTCCGGCGCTGCATCGGCATCCGCTAATACAGTGAACGCCAGGATTCTGAGCGAGAGCCGCGAAGCCGAGGCTGTAACACGGACAAACACGACGAACACCAATTCCGCCGCAAGGTCCGTGCGCACCGCAACCCAGGCTGCATCCAGCAGGAGCAACACCGCCTCCGGACAGAGGGGCACAAGCGCATCTGCCGCAAGAAGCACCACCCCGTCCGTATCCGGCAGCAGCACCCGTACTACCGTAAAGAGCAGCGTAAGCACAACAGGTTCTTCCAGCACAAGAATCAACGGGGCTTCTTCGACAAGCCGCAGTTCCAGCGCATCCGGAAGCCGCAGTACCAGTGCATCCGGAAGCCGCAGCTCTGTCTCCGCCTCACCTTCACGCAGCACCGGCACGACAGGCAGCCGCAGTACCACATCTGCCGGCACATCCAGCCGCAGCAGTTCAGTTTCCGGTTCCAGCCGCAGCAGCTCAAGTTCCGGACGCAGATAATATTGAGCAGAGTCATCATTATTAAAAGGAAAGTTATGAGAAACATATTCAGAACAGCCTTGCTGGCAATGTCAATCCTGGCTTTGTTTTCATGCCGGAAGGAGTACATCTATGACGGCCCTACCATGAAATCCGTCAAGATCAACGTATCCCCGAATGCGTGGCAGTATTCCAATGACATAGACAACAACTACTATTTCGCCACAGTCCAGATGCCCGAGATAAACGCATCCGTTTTCAAGGAAGGACTTGTCAAAATGTACAGGGTTTATGACTGGGACGATCCTTCTGCAGCCCAGACGGAGCTCCCGTTCGTCCGTCTGAACGAATTCGAAGGCGACGACGGAGTGTTTTACTTCTACACAGAGACGATTGACTATCAGTTTACTCCTGGAGAAATCACCATCTACTATACAATGAGTGACTTCGACTACAAATACGATCCGGACAGTTTCAACCCGGGACCTATGGAGTTCCGTTGCGTGGTGGTATATTAGACCTGCCGGAAAGGGACTTTGAACCTTGGCCGAAAATAGGTATCTTTGCAGGATATGAAAAGAATAGCTACATACGTACTGGCAGCAGTTGCCGCCACGGCTCTGCTGGCCGGATGCAAGCAGAGCCTTACTCCGGAGCAGGAGTTGGCTGTAAGCCTGATATCACAGAAGAACGGAGAAGTCAGCAAGATAGATTTCTCGCAGTTCGAGCTTATAGATTCCACCACCCTGGGGCAGGAAATGCAGCGCAGGATCAGCCTGTTCGAGACAAAAGTCAGAATCGAGGGCGAGAACGTTGCGAAATATGAGAGCCGCAAGATGCCGGTCAATGCAAAGAGGCACAGGGATTCGATGTTACGCTCGCAGGCCATACTCGACAGCATCAACCACCTTGCAGACAGTCTGTCAAGTTGCAGGGACAGAATCCTGTACAGGACATATCAGTTCGCCTGCACGGGAACTTTCACGGACAAGACAAAGTTCTCTTGTGAGAAAATGTATCTGAACGTCACCCCGGACGGGATCAACACCTGCCTCAAGGACACGGACAATTACCACAAGGGAATGGGAATCACAATCCCGGGCTACCTTGACGTTATGTATGACAACAGAACCGAAGACAACGAATAACTTTATTAGATATGGCAAACAAATACGCAGGAACGCAGACAGAAAAGAATCTGGAAGCAGCATTCGCCGGTGAATCACAGGCTAGGAACAAGTACACTTATTTCGCATCAAAGGCAAAGAAAGAGGGATTCGAGCAGATAGCAGCTCTCTTCCTCAAGACAGCCGACAATGAAAAGGAACACGCAAAACTCTGGTTCAAGGAACTCGGAGGAATCGGCGACACAGCCCAGAACCTCAAGGCAGCCGCTGAAGGCGAGAACTTCGAATGGACAGATATGTACGAGGGATTTGCAAAGACTGCAGAAGCAGAGGGCTTTACCGCACTCGCAGCCAAATTCCGCGGAGTAGCTGCAATCGAGAAGAAGCACGAAGAGCGCTACCGCGCGCTTCTCAAGAACGTGGAGACCTCCGAGGTGTTCAAGAAATCAAGCGTAAAGGTATGGGAATGCCGCAACTGCGGACATATCGTAGTCGGCGAGAGCGCACCGGAAGTATGCCCGGTATGCGCACATCCTCAGGCATACTTCGAAATCCACGAAGAGAACTATTAGACCATAGTCTGGGCTTGAGCAAGCTTTTCGGGGCTGCCGATATCTATCACAGATATTCCGGCAGCCTCGATTCCGTATATCGGATACCTGTCGCAGACCGAGAGATAGAAATCGGTGATGGAGAACACCTCCGGCCAGGACGACATCAATGGAAAAATACTGTCGGAGATAAGGTGGATTCCACAGAAAGACAGCTTGCGGCATTTCGAAGGATCGAAATCACTGTAGGGGCTCCGGACCTGTCCGGTTCTGTTGTTTATCCAGCCGCAGAGCCGCATATCCGAATCGAAGAGGAAGCACCTTTCGGCTTCCTGCCCGGTGACAAGCAGATTCGCGAGCGCACCCTGACGCGCACCGGCCACAAAACCGGACAGGTCCGCATCGCTCAGGATATCGGCATTGTGCGCAAGGAAACTCCCGCCGCCAAGCAAAGGCTGGGCCTTCTTTATGCCGCCACCTGTTTCAAGCGGATAGTCCTGCTCGACCGAGACGCTGATTCTTGAGCCGAAGTTGCCGTTCTCCCTGAGGAAGTCCAGTATCATCGGAGCAAAATGATGCACGTTCACCACGAACTCGTCGCAGCCGCAGGCCTGCAGCTTGCGAATGACCCTCTCCAGCATAGGCACTCCCCCGACCTCGACAAGCGCTTTGGGCATATTGTCGGTCAGAGGCCGGAGCCTGGTACCCAGTCCGGCGGCAAATACAAGGGCTTTCATTGCAGAGGGGTCCAATCGTTTGCAAGGGTACGGAGAACCCCGGTAAGGTAAGGATAACGCTCGAACGGCTCGGCCGTGAGTTCCCTGATGCAGCCAAGGGCCGTAGGAACGCAGTCGATGAACAACTGCTTCCTTTCTATGTAGCCCCTGAAACCGTATGCACCCATTTCCTGAAGCAGACGCACAAGGGTAATAAGCCTGTAGTTGGCGTAGAATTCATCCCTGTCTACTTTCACATATTCCCCCAGGGCATCGATGTATACGTTCTCGAGCTCCGAGCGCATCCCGGCCGGGAAATGTGTGCCTGCATTCCACAGGAACGATGCCAGGTCATACTGGACAGGGCCTTTCCTGCCGCCCTGGAAATCTATGAAGCAGGGCTCTCCGTTCTTGATCATGACGTTGCGTGCCTGGAAATCCCTGTACATGAAGGTGTCCGTGACACAATGCAGGGAGTCCTCGCGCAAAGCGTCGAAATCATCCTGGAGGCGTATCTCGTCGAACTCTATCCCGGTCAGCTTAAGGAAATCGTATTTGAAATAATTGAGGTCGAAGTTGACCATTCTCTCGTTGAAAGCCCTGTCCGGAAAACAGATGCCCCAATCCAGCCCCTTTGCCACCTTGAACTGCAATGAAGGAAGGGCTGCGATGGTCTTGCGCAACAGCTGCATATGCTGTTCGGAGTATTCTCCGGCCGCAATGGACGGCTTGAGGATTTCGAAAAGCTGGCCGTCTCCCAGATCTTCCTGTATGTACGCCATTCCGTCAGGGGAAACGCCGTACACCTGGGGAGCGTTTATCCCCTGCGAACGCATCTGGGCATCAATTGTAAGGAATGCCTTGTTCTCCTTGAGATTCGTTCCTATGACACCTATGGCCGTAGTGCCTCCAGAGGTCATTCTGTAATATTTTCGGGCGCTTCCGGAAAGAGGGAGCAGCGTGCAGGAGGAAGGTTCGCATCCGGCGAATTTCCTGAATAGTTCGGTTAATCTGTCCATAAGAGCAAAAATACTCACTTTTTGGCAATACCCCAAAAATGAGTAACTTTGTAGGTTACAATGAAATCTCTGTCGAGCATATTGCTGCCTGTTGCCGTGACCACTGCCCTGGCCGCGTCGGTAATGCAGGCCCAGACGGGACCTCAGGTCAGAACCGGAAAGGCTGCCGCAATTGTGAACGACAGCGTGATCTATCCCAGCAATGCCTACAAGCTGAACCGGATAGGTGATTTTGAAGAGATAGAAATTGCGGACTCGTTGAAGGACAATGACTTTTCTATCGAATCGTTCGAAGACGACACCCTGCCCCGGCTCACGGCGCGCGACACAATCCAGGTTCCCGATTCCCTCAGGGATACGGATCCGTTCCGCTACGAGTACTACGTTGCCCTGCTGGATTCGGCCACACACAGATTCGTTTGCGATTCCCTGCTGGAATCCCACGACACCCTTCTGGCAAGGGGTGACACCATTCCGGCCAACGAGATCCTGCAGCTCATCGCCAGGATAGACTCCACCTATTCCGCAGATTCCGCCGCACGCGCGCAGCTCGCCTTCGAGATATGGTACAATTCTCTGTCCAAAGACGAACGCAAGGCTTACGATTACGAGCAGATGGTTCAGCGGAAGATGGCCGAATCGGACAGCCTGAGGCAGGCAAAGGAAGACAAGAAAGCGTTGAAAGACAGCATAATGGAGGCTACGCCAAGGATACTCTCCACCTTCTATTTCCCGGAAGGGATGCAGTACAAGAGAATCGTGGCGTGGGAAGTGGACCAGGACTTCCATATGATCAATCCTTACGAGATAGACACCACCGCCAACTACCACTACTATGACTACCCTATCTTCAGGGAAGACGTGAATGCAAGCTGGCTTGGTGTAGGAGGTTCCCCTGTCCAGTCGTACAATTTCTTCAACCGCGAAAGCCGCGAAGATGTGGAATTCTACAAGACCAGCGAGCCGTGGAGTTTCTCGCCGGGGACGCTGAGCCAATACAATACCAAGACCCCTCACACGGAACTCGGCTATTCCGGCACGCTGTTCGCCGGTGACCAGAAAGAGTCCGACAACCTTCACATATTCACGACCCAGAACATCAATCCGAACCTCAACTTCTCCATACTTTACAATCTTTACGGAGGAGCAGGCATCCTGGAGAATGAAAAGACATCCAACAAGACACTCGCAGCGACCATCGACTACGTAGGCAAGCGCTACCTTATGAATGCCGGAGTAGTCAACAACAAGATAAACCGCGGCGAGAACGGAGGTATCACAGACCGTTATTTCGTCAGAGATACGGCCGGGATAGACTCCCGCGAGATTCCTGTTACGCTCAAGAACGCGTCTTCCACCACCAAGAAAACGACCTTCTTCCTGGACCAGCAGTACCGGATACCATTCGAATTCATCAAGAAGGCCAAGGACAGGAAAGAACCTTCCGACAGCATCCAGGCGGAAACCCCGGATTCCGAACCGGTTCCTGTAGCGGACACCATAGACCGCAATGTCACGTCCATTTTCATAGGACACAGCAGCGAATTCTCGAAATACTTCAGGACCTACAAAGACAATATAGGAACCGATGTGGCGAGAGCCTTCTACAACAACGTGTTCAACTTCGACCCTGCCAACAGCGCAGACTCGATGGCCGTCACGAAACTGGACAACAAAGTGTTCCTCAAACTCCAGCCGTGGTCGCAGAATGCCATTGTGTCCAGCCTCAACGTCGGAATCGGAGACTTGATGAGAACCTATTTCGACAGCACCTCCCTGAGGCCGACCCTGTACAAGGAAAACTCGGTTTATGCCTATGCCGGAGCGGAAGGACATTTCCGCAGGACGGTATCCTGGAATGCCAAGGGCCATCTTTACACCATAGGAGCGAACGCAGGAGACTTTGACCTGGAAGGAAACATCGATGCCAGATTCTACCCGTTCAGGAAGTTCAGGAACAGCCCGCTGAGCTTCGACGCCGGATTCAAGACTTCACTCAAGGAGCCGAACCACTATCAGCAGGCTCTCTATACCAACCATTTCCTTTGGGAGAACAACTTCGGGAAGATATCCACGACAAAGGTCCAGGGCGGGGTGCATATCCCACGCTGGGGATTTGACGCCACAGTAGGCTATGCCCTGCTCGCAAACAACATATACTATGACAATCTGGGAATGATATGCCAGAACCCCGATGCAATGAGCGTTCTATCGGCCTATATTCACAAAGACATAGTCATAGCGTGCCACATACATCTGGACAACAGGGTCCTGTTCCAGAAATCCTCGAATGAAGAGGTTCTTCCTCTTCCGGAACTTGCCCTGAACCTCAGATATTATGTAGAGTTCGACATCAACAAGGGTGCAATGACAATGCAGATCGGAGGAAACGGTTTCTACAACACACAATGGTATGCGCCTGCGTTCAATCCCGTACTTGGTGTTTTCCACAACCAGACTTCAAGGCTATACGAGAACGGACCTTTCATTGACGTGTTCCTTAACCTTCAGTGGAAGAGGGCCTGCATATTCGTGAAATACCAGAATCTGCTCAAGGGCTGGCCTATGGAAAAGAAAGATTACTTCAGCGCCGACTCATACATCGTAACCCAGGATGGCATGGAGGGACTCAAGATAGGTATATTCTGGCCTTTCTACAACCAGGATGCAAAGGCCGGCTCTTCCGACAATCACAAGAGATGAAAAACAACAGCAAGATTCCAGCAGCCGTCACCGGCACTCTGATAATGGCCCTGATGACATTCGGGGCAATACTGTGGTCCGAAAATGAAACAGGACTTCCTCAAAGCATCGAATGTCTGTTTGACATCAAGGAACTGGACAACAGCACCACTGGCCTGGTAACAGGATACAACTACCAGTTGCTCAAGGAGTACGCAGAATCAAGGGATATGGATTTCAAGGCCAGGATATGCTCCCCTGACGAAATGCCGCTCGACTCCCTTTCCGCAAAGAAGGCCGATATTCTTGTACTTCCTTCTTCCAGTACGATCACTGACGGGACATCCCTATGTTCCTGCCATATCGACAGCCTCACCCAATGGGTTGCGTCCAGGCATTCAAGAAAGCTTATCGAAGATATGCAGGCCTGGGTTGAAGAACAAACGCTGTCGGAGGATCATCAGAACGTTAGGGAGAAATATTTCACAAGGCTAAATCCTTTCAAGCGCCGCTCCGGCCAGAGTTTCATTTCCCCTTATGACGATCTGCTCAAATCCAACGCAGAATCCATAGGATGGGACTGGAGGATGCTTGCTGCCATAGCCTGGCAGGAATCTCACTTCCGGATGGACGTCAAGTCGCACCGCGGTGCAGTCGGAGTGATGCAGATGAAACCGTCTACCGCTGCCGAACTCGGATTCGACGACATTGTGGACCCTTCTTCCGGGATAGAGGCCGGCGCAAAACACCTCAAGAGGCTGTACTCACTGTTCAAGGACATCCCGGACGAGCAGGAACGCCTGAAGTTCACCATCGCGTCTTACAATGCAGGGGAAGGAAGGATTATGGGCTGCATAGACTACGCAGTAAGCAAGGAACTTGAAGGCAACACCTGGGATGAAATCGTATCGCTGATACCCGAGATAGAGGAATTCAAGGGAGAGGAAACTGTCGCATACGTGGATTCCGTCCTGGCTGTCCACCAGGAATTCTGCAGAATCTGCCGCTAGTCGGCCCTGACTGTGCGGGCAGGGTCCACCCTCGATATGAACAGGGTCGGAATCATCAGCAGAAGAAGTATCGCGGCGAATGCCAGGACATCGCACAGCAGCACCATCCACATATCCACATTCACAGGAACGTACGAGACGAAGTAATTCTCGGGATTCAGTTTCAGAAGGTGCGTGCAGCCCTGAACCAGACAGAACAGCAGTGCAACGGCGTTTCCGGCCAGCATTCCGATTCCGGAAATTCTGGCGCTCACCCTCAGGAACACTCCCGCAATGGATTTGTCCGACATTCCCATTGCCTTGAGCGTGCCTATCGTGGACTTGCTTCTGAACAGAAGTATCAGAAGTCCTGAAATCATATTGAATCCGGCCACGACCGTCATAAGAATGATTATGGCGATTACGTTTAGATCTATGAGGGAAAGCCAGTCGAACAGCTGCGGGAACCTGTCCGCAGAAGAAACTGCGTGCAGGGGATAGACCGCAGCTCCGATTTCGGCGGTCTTGGACCGCAGGGCATAATCTGACCTGTATTGAGGTTCGAGCCTGATTTCCACGCCGGTGCATTCGCCGTCCCCGAGTTCGGCCACCCTTCTGAGGTCATTCATCGATGACAGCACAATAAGGTTCCCATCGGCCTGGACAGGGCTTGAATAAATGCCCCGGACCGTAAACTTGCGGGCCTTGACCTTGTCTTCTCCCACGAAATATGTCAGCATAGGATCACCCACCCCGAGTGACAGCATCCCGGCCAGACGCTCCGGTATTATTACCCCGAGTTCAAGGGAATCCCTGGACTCGTCTGCCTTGAACATCACCCCCTGGATAAGGTCCGAATTCTTCACTATTCCGGTCTGATAAATGACGCATCCCATAGACTCCACGCCGTCCACACCGGACAGATCGATGGCAGAATCCGCGTCCACGCTTACATCCCCTGCCATATCCGCAACCGCCGAGCGTATCTCGGTACGGAACCCGGACGACACGGCCACCGCCACTATCATTACAAGGAACGACAGGGCTATGGATACAAGGGCAAGCTTGCCCTTGAACCTGAGTCTCTTTGCTATGAATTGTTCCGGGTTCACCTTGATTCCGCCATTTTCTTTCTGGCCAGTTCGGAGTTGGTTCTGGCAGTTTCATTGCCTGGATTGGACTTCAAGACCTTTCCGTAATACTTCAGGGCTGTCTTGGGATCGTCCGCCGCAATAAGATAGTATGTACCCACGTTGCAAAGGAAGTTCAAGTTCTTTGGGAACTGCTTGGCCATCAACGCCGAGATATTCTTGAAATAGAGATAAGTCTGTTCGCTGCCCGTCTTGAACAACGAAAAGCAGAAATCCTGTATCAAAGCCTCGAACTCCCCTTCCGCAGCCGGTTCCGAAAGGGATTTCCATTTGGGCCTTGCACTCTTGTTATATGCTATCAGATCACTGATTATCCCGTACGAGAGTTCCGGGCTTTCCTTCTCATAGGCAAGCATGCTTATCACCTTGCTCTCTCTGAAGGCAAGTTCCAGAGGGTCGTTCTCTATGGCCCTGTCAATGACCCTCTGACACTGCGCAAACTCCTCGGGGTCAAAGATCACATCTTCAAAATACCTTACAGGACGCCCCAGGCTGTCTTTCATTGTAAGCACAGGCTTCTTGCCCATATACCTGGTCCTTTCCATAGGAACAAGTTCAGTCTTCTGGTTCTTGCTGAAATGGTAGTTGATGCGGCCCTCGATGGCAAAGACATTGCCGGGTTCCGCTTCCTCCCATCTGTCCAGTATGGTCTGTACTCCTACCCCGCTGAATCCGACATTACGCACCTGACGTTCGTAAGATGCCCTGAAATCTGTCTGAGCCAGGCAGACAATGCAATTGGCGGCGAGCAGCGCCGCAGTCAATATTCCTTTCATTCCACGTCCATCAAAATTCTACGGCTCTGAGGATGCAGGTTGTTGCATCTGGAGCCTATGTTCTTCACGAATCCTATAGGTATTCCCCTGTATGTCAAAGCAACATATCCCAGAGGAGCATCCTTGAGCACTATCGAATCCCTGTGCAGGAAATGAAGTGCGGTCTTCTTGTCAACCTCGAACAGAGGATAATCTCCGCGATCGAAATCAATGCTCAGCGCATAATCCGGATCCGGAACCGTATCCTTGCCCTTAACGACACCTTTCCTAAGGCCCATCCTCAGGGGATGAAGGTCCTTCAAGCCTATGCCGCGGCCGCCTTCCTGCGCGGAAGTCTTGCGAAGGGCTCCCACCCACTGGCCCTCCCCGGGAACCATTCCTACCTTCAGAAGGTTCCCGTGAGAGGTAAGCTGAACCCCGTCAGAGCCGAACTCGTTCTGAGGCGGGATGATTTCGCCGCCCAGGCCGGCCGCCGCCCACTCCAGATTATCGTCATTCTCGGCCTGCTCATACGTGCAGGTGGAGTATATCAGCAGTCCGCCCTGCCTCAGCGCCGGCCACACGTCGGCCAGAATGCGTTTCTGCCTGGCCGCGCAAAGGGCCACGACATCCTCGCTCCACTGCTCCTGCGCCTTCGGGTCCTTGCGGAACATACCCTCGCCGCTGCAGGGAACATCGGCGACTATTATGTCGAAATACCCGGCCATACGGCCTATGGCTGCGGGATCCGCCGAGGTTACTACGACGTTGGGATCTCCCCAGATTGCAACGTTGTCGCTCAGAATCCCGGCCCTCTGCTTCATGACTTCGTTGCTTACAAGCTGGAAATCATTTCCATACTCTTCCCGCAGGGATGCAGCCAGGTCGGTGGTCTTGCCTCCCGGAGCGGCACACAGGTCCAGAACCCTCAGAGACGGCCTCCCGAATTCCTTGAGATGCTTGCGGAAAACGTGCCCAACATACATTGCCGAACTGTCCTGCACATAATAGCACCCCGCATGGAACAAAGGATGCAGAGTGAACACAGGGCGCTCCTTGAGTATATAGCCGTACTTGCACCAGGGCACTCCCGCGGCACCTTCCAGAATAGGCAGGGCGCTGGAAGGCTTCTTGAACGGATTGAGCCGTACCGATACCGAGCCCAGATTCATACCTTGTCGAATATGGAAGGGTCCACGCCTTCAGGCATTCTGCCTTCGGAGGCAGCAACCAGGCCATCTACAACCTTGTCAATCCCCTCCTGAAGTTTAGAACCCAGCATTACCTTCATCATAAGATTGAGGTCGGCGTCCACCTCGAGCCAGAAATCCGTCTTGCCGGGCTCCGCAGCCTGGTCAAAATGGGCCGACACCCCGAAATGGAACGGAGCGCCGTTGTCCTGCAACTGGATGAGGGAATAGGGAACTCTTCCGGCCACCTTGACTCCGATGTTGAAGTTCTCGACATTGGCGTTGAGCGTATCGTAGTCCGCATCCACCCTGATTTTTCCTCCGTCCGGGATCATCTGCTTGAAATTACGCATGTCTACGAACCCCATATAGAGTTCGTCCGGTCTCTTTGAAACCACTCCGTGCTTGCTGGTGTATTTTGCTGCCATATTTTTACTAAATTTGCGGTTGAGCAAAGGCAAATATAACCATTTATGCACAAAATATACTTCGAAAAACGATGCATAATCATCTGCACCCCTGACAATCAGTCCCTTTCCGATCCCAATTCCGTGGAATTCCATTCCGGAGACAGGCTGGACATCCACACTCTGGTATCGATGTTCGAGGCATCCGAATCCCTGAGCCGCATCTATATCCCTACCGAGAATACGGAAAAGATGTACCGCAGCCTTTGCGCGGAATTCAAGGAGGTTAATGCCGCAGGGGGCCTTGTCTCGAACCGCAGGGGCGACTTCCTGCTCATCAACAGGAACGGGCTGTGGGACCTGCCCAAAGGGCATCAGGAAGCAGGCGAAGACATTGGTGTCACCGCAGTAAGGGAAGTGGCGGAGGAAACCGGAGTCACCCCTCTGGAACTCGGAGACCTGATTTGCGTGACGGACCACTGCTACTTCAGGGACAACCGCTGGCACCTCAAGCACACCTGGTGGTACAACATGCTCTACAACGATCCTGTGGATCTCACTCCCCAGAAAGAAGAAGACATCTCAAAGGCGGCCTGGGTTGCAAAATCCAGCCTTCCCCCTTTCCTTAAAAACACTTTTCCCAGCATTCTGGAGGTTTTCCGCGAGGCCCGCGTATAAAAATTGAAACTTTTTGCAGAGTTTCACCGTATATAACAAGAATATACACAAGTGCACGGTATGAAACTTTCGCAATTCCACTTCAATCTTAGCCAGGACAAGATAGCCACACAACCCACCCGCTGGAGAGACGAGTGCAAACTTCTGGTACTCAACAAGGACAGCGGAGAAATCGAACACAAGCAGTTCAAGGACATCATCGACTACTTCGACAAGGGAGACAGGTTCGTCCTCAACGACACCAAGGTGTTCCCGGCCAAGCTCTTCGGCAAGAAAGAGAAGACCGGAGCCGACATAATGGTCTTCCTGCTCAGGGAACTCAACAGGGAGCAGCGTCTCTGGGACGTAATCGTGGAACCTGCCCGCAAGATCAGGATAGGGAACAAACTCTACTTCGGAGATGACGAGAGCATGGTTGCGGAGGTGATAGACAATACGACCTCACGCGGAAGGACCCTGCGTTTCCTCTATGACGGTCCGTACGAGGAATTCAAGGAAGCCCTGTTCGCGCTCGGTCAGACTCCTGTTCCGGAGTGGGTGAAAGAGAGCCCGGACCCTGAGGATGCAGAGAATTTCCAAACCATTTTCGCTGCCAACGAAGGAGCGGTTTCCGCACCGGCAGCCGGTCTGCACTTCAGCCGTGAGCTATTCAACAGGATGATTCTCAAGGATATAGAGAAAACATTCATTACCGTCCATATGGGAGTCGGACATTTCCGCGCCGTTGACGTCGAGGATCTGAGCAAGCACAGGATGGACTGCGAGAGAATGATCATTTCCGAGCAGGCCGCCCGGGAAATCAACGATACGAAAAGAGCCGGCCACAAGATATGTGCAGTGGGCGTGACCACGATACGTGCCCTGGAGACTTATGTCACCACCAACAAGGAGATCAAGGCCAACGATATCTGGACCAACAAATTCATCTTCCCTCCATACCAGTTCAGCATTCCGGACGCGATCGTTTCGAACTTCCATCTCCCGGAGTCGACGATGCTTATGAACATCGCAGCTTTCGGAGGGTTCGACAAGGTTATGCACGCCTACAACGTAGCTCTTGAAAACAATTACCGGTTCGGTCCTTACGGAGACGCAATGTTGATTATTTAACGTATATTTGTCCATTACTCTAAACTTCTATGAGAAATGGACAAATTCGTTTATGAGCGGGTATGCGCCATTGCGCTGAACCGCGTATTCGGCTTCGAGCCGAGAATCCCCCTGCTTCTTATCGACAAACTGGGTTCGGCACAAGCGGTGTTCGAACTGCCGCAGCCCGAGCTGAGGCGCATTCTGGGAATGCGGGCTGGGCATTATCTTCCCCTTCTGGGAAAAACCCTGCTTGAAGAATCCGAACGGGAATACGAATGGCTTTCCTCCTGCGGGATGCAGTTCGTCACCTGTCTGGACACGGACTTCCCGCAAATGCTCAGGGAATGCGAGGACCCTCCGGTAGGAATCTATGTCCGCAGCGGCTCCGACACATCCCGGATATTCAATTCCCGGCCTGCAATATCCATCGTAGGGACAAGGGACATCTCGGCCTATGGCAAGCGCTGGTGTGAAGAGATAGTCCGCACCATCGCCGGCTCCCCGTCAAAGCCTGTAATAGTGAGCGGCCTGGCATTCGGAGTGGACGTAACCGCGCACGCCGCCGCACTCGCCTGCGCTCTCCCAACCATAGCGGTGATTCCGACCGGCATAGACGAAATCTACCCCGCCACACACTCTGTTATTGCGGAAAAGATTGCCCGGGCCCCCTGCAGCGCCATAATAACGGACTACCCTCCCCGCACTCCGGCAGGCAAAGTCAATTTCCTGCGCAGGAACCGCATCATCGCCGCACTCGGGGATTCCACCATCCTGGTCGAGTCCAAGATCCACGGAGGCGGAATGATGACAGCCAGACTTGCCCACGGCTACGGCCGGGGTGTATTCGCCCTGCCCGGAAGGATAGACGACCTGCGCTCCCTGGGATGCAATTCCCTTCTGGGGCAGAAAATCGCAGAGCCCATAACCTCGATGGCGGACCTTTGCGACACCCTGGGGCTGGAAACGTACTCCGTGCGCAGGATGAAGGACCTTATGGGAATTGTAAGGGAGCGCTTCCGTAACGATCCGGACCTCCCGCTCATCCTCAAGACCGCCGCCGCAATCCGCAGACACAATGGGATAAGCATAGACGAAATATGCGGACAGGTAGGAATGGCCTACTGCGACGTATCCCGCTGCACCGGAAAACTGGAATGCGAATCCCTAATCAGTATAGACCTTATGCAACAATGCTGCATCGTCACCAAATTTGATTAAATTTGCACACCGATGCCGGAATACATAGACACACATACCCATTGCTCCGACGAGGCTTTCGCCGGAGAGGAAGAACTGGTCATAGCCCGGGCCCTGGAAGCCGGAGTGACGCATCTCCTTCAGGCGGACATAAGTTCGGCCGAAAGGCCTGCGATGCGCGCCCTCTGCAAGGCCCATCCCGGTGTTCTGCATCCTATGCTGGGGCTGTACCCGGGAAGCGTGGACCTGTCCTGGAAGGAAGAGATCGACCGGATTGAATCCGAGGACCGCAGCGATGTCGTGGCAGTTGGCGAGATAGGGCTGGATTACCACTTCGGTACGGAATTCAAGGAACAGCAGAAAGAAGCGCTCAGGGTGCAGCTCGAGCTCGCATCGCAATGGGACCTTCCTGTCAACATTCACCTGAGGGATGCCTACGGGGATTTCGCCGGGATTCTCAAGGACTGCGCGGGGTTGCATCTGAGGGGCAATCTGCACGCCTTCAGCGGCAGCGCCGAGTACTTCAGGAGCCTTCTCGCCTATGCCGACCTGAGCGTAGGCATAGGCGGAGTGGTGACATTCAAGAAAGCCGGCATAGCCACCGAACTGCTGGATATCCCTATGGACAGGATACTGCTGGAAACGGACGCTCCGTATCTGGCCCCGACACCTCTGAGGGGAACGCGCAACGAGAGTGCCAACATCCCTGCAATAGCTGCAAAGATCGCTGAAATAAAAGGCGTGGGATTGGAGGAAGTGGCAGCAGCGACTACGTCCAACGCAAGAAAATTATTCTCCCTTATATGAAAAAGGAACTGTCAAAGGTGCTCATCATCTATACAGGCGGCACCATAGGAATGAAAGAAGACCCGTCCGACCAGACTCTGAAGCCTTTCGACTTCTCCGCAATACTTACCGAGGTGCCGGAACTCGGGAAATTCGCCTGCCAGGTGGATTCCGTGACATTCGACCCGCTCATAGACTCGTCCGACGTCGAGCCTCTCCTGTGGAAGCAGCTCGCGGAAATGATAGTCCGGGAATATGACCGCTATGACGGATTCGTGATCCTCCACGGCACGGACACCATGGCATACTCCGCCTCCGCGCTGAGCCTGATGCTGGAGAATCTCTCCAAGCCTGTTGTATTCACCGGGAGCCAGCTGCCGATAGGCCGTCCCCGCACCGACGGGAAGGAGAACCTCATATCTTCGGTCGAAATAGCGTCGGCGAGGAACAGGGACGGGAGCGCAAAGATTCCGGAAGTCTGCATCTTCTTCAATTCGCAGCTGCTCCGCGGCAACAGGGCCACCAAATTCAGTTCTGTGGATTTCGACGCCTTCCGGTCGCCCAACTGGCCCGTGCTGGCCACTGCCGGAATAGACATACGCTACAACAACGATTCAATCAGGACTCCCGGGAACGGGAAGATATCCGCAAAGACCTGTCTGGACACAAGGGTTTCAATAATGAAGGTCCATCCCGGAATCACCGCCAGCGTTGCGCGGGGGTGCCTGCTCGGAGAAGATATCAGGGCCTGCATAATCGAGACCTACGGATCCGGTAACGCCATCTCCAAGCCTTGGTTCACAGACATAGTGAGGCAGGCCTGCGAACAGGGCCGCATAGTGCTTAACATCACCCAATGCCTGATGGGGGAAGTCAATATGGACATATATGCTACAGGACGCGCGCTCAAGGATACGGGAGTCATTTCCGGAGCGGACATGACTACGGAAAGCGCCCTTGCGAAACTTTTTGTCCTGATGGGAGAAAACGATGACAACAATATGGTAAAAGAGAAGCTGAAGCAAGATTTAAGGGGAGAAATGTCATGTTAGTCATTGGCTAATGAATTTTTTTTGCTAACTTGCAACGATTTGAATAGACTCGAAAACTATCAAGAACTCAAATAATTTTATAACTAATACATTATCAATTACATTATGAAAAAGTTTTTCATGTTTCTGGCAGTTGCAGGCGTAATGGCTTTCACTGCTAACATCGCATCCGCTCAGGAAGAGGAGCAGGCCGCTCCTGCTGCTGAGGAGCAGGTAGCTGCTCCGGTTGAGGAAGCCGCTCCGGCTGAAATGACCGCTGCAGACCTTCTCAATGGCACAGGTGAGGAAATTCCTCTTCACCAGGCTCTCAAGACCAAGTTCATCGAGGGTGGTGCAGGATTTATGTCCCTGATCATCATCTGCCTTATCATCGGTCTTGCACTCGCTATCGAGCGTATCCTTTATCTTTCATTCTCAAAGACCAACACCAAGGCTCTCATCGAGAAAGTCGAGGCTGCTCTCGCAAAGGGTGGAATCGAGGCTGCAAAGGACGTTTGCCGCAACACACGCGGTCCTGTCGCTTCAATCTTCTACCAGGGACTCCTCCGTTACGACCAGGGTGTTGACGTTGTAGAGAAGACCATCGTTTCTTACGGTTCAGTTCAGATGAGCGAAATGGAGAACGGTCTTTCTTGGATCTCCCTGTTCATCGCCATCGCTCCGTCACTCGGATTCCTCGGAACCGTTATCGGAATGATCCAGGCATTCGACGCCATCCAGGCTGCCGGCGATATTTCTCCTAACGTTGTCGCAGGAGGTATGAAGGTCGCTTTGATCACCACAGTCGGTGGTTTGATCGTCGCCATGATTCTTCAGATCTTCTACAACTACATCCTTGCAAAGATTGACTCTATCACCATTGATATGGAGGATTCTTCAATCTGCCTCATCGATGCACTCACAAAGTACAACGCTCAGAAGTAATTTCGCTTAACAGCAATTCACAATGAAGAATTATAATAAAATATTCAAATGGATCATGCTGGGGCTGATCGTAGTCAGCTTCGCCCTGCTCGTGATCGGCTTCATCGCCGGGTTCGAGAGCAACGGCGGAACTATGACTGACGTTCTGCTCTACTGGGCTTATGCAATGATCGCTTTCACAATCATTTCAGTGGTTGTGATCGGCGCCATCATAAGTTTCAAGAACAACCCTAAGAGCCTTGTCAAGATAGGCGCTGTGGTTGTTGCAGTGGCAGTGATCTGTCTGTTGGTATACCTCGTTTCTCCGGGCAAGCCGGCAATGGGTATGCTCGCACAGCCAGACCAGAGCACTCTCAAACTCACTGATACAATGCTCAACCTCACCTACATTGCCGGCGTTGCAGCCATCATCGCAATCGTATTCGGAGAGGTTCTCGCATCTGTTCGTAACAAAAAAGCTCAAAAGTAGGATACTATGGGAAAGAAAACACCAGCAATCAACTCAAGTTCTACAGCCGACATTGCGTTCCTTCTGCTCTGCTACTTCCTTATGACCACCACAATGGGCTCACAGACCGGACTCAGCCGTCGTCTGCCGCCTATGCCTGATCAGAACCAGAAGGTAGAGGACCAGAAAGTCAACCGCCGCAACATCATCGTTGTCAAGATCAATGCCGCTGATAAAATTATGGCTGGTAATGACCCTATAGATATCAGTCAGCTTAAGGATAAAATCAAGATTTTCCTTACCAACCCTACAAACGACCCTACTCTTCCTGAGAAGGAAATGCAGGACATCGAGGGTTACGGTGAATATGCAGTATCAAAGGGAGTCATCTCCCTGCAGAATGACCGTGGTACAAGTTATCAGTCTTACATCGCAGTTCAGAACGAACTCGTGAAGGCTGTCAACGAAATCCGCGACGACTTCTCTAAGAGAGCATATGGAAAACCATTCGCTTCCATCACGGAGGATCAGCAGAATATCGTCAAGAAGGCGGTTCCTCAGAATATTTCCGAGGCTGAACCGAAGGATGTTGGCAAAAAAAGATATTAGGAGGATAGAATATGTCTAAATTCGGTGGATCTAACAATAAAAAAGAGGTGCCGGCAGTAACTTCCAGCTCTCTTTCCGATATCGTGT
>JAKSKG010000022.1 GCA_024401805.1 Bacteroidales bacterium | reverse complement strand
GCGTCTATGGCCTTGAAAAGAGCCTTTGCATTATCGTTCCAGCACCACCAGAGATTCTTGCACAGAGTCTCCAGGCCTGAGAGTTTTTCCGGAAGGTGGCGTACTACAAGTACGCTTTTCAACGATGGGGCGTCTATTTCGCTTCTGTTCATTATTTTTCCTGTAATTTGTCGTTTACTCTTATTGTAAAGTCACTGAGCACGTTCATATAATTGATGAACGCCTCGTAAGGAGTATCGTACGGGTTAAACATCTTGTGTACCTCTCCGTCAGAGAAGAATTTCGTACACATATAGTAAAGATGATCGCTCTCCTGCAGGTGTCCGAAGTCGGACCACAGGTCGGAATCATCCGCAATTTCAAGCTTTTCTGAGAGATCGAACAATTTCTTGAACGCATCCCTCTGCAGTTCGTTGCCCAGCCAGGCGGAAAGATCCCTCTCTTCGTCTGCCCAGGAAATTGCCTCGGGTACGGACAGAGGCTCCACGCTCTTGTGTGCGGCTGCCTCGCCGGACGGCGTCACGAACTCCAGGTTCCTGTCGGCGACAACCTGGTCTGCGAGAGCGGACATGAAATCAAAGATTCCGCTCTCGGCGCTGCGGTGTTCGCCGAACGTCTCATAGTCCATGAAGAGGTTCACCACCTCTCCCTCGGCCTGGTCAAGCCAGGAAACATATTTTTCTGCGGTCAAAGGCCACTCGGCCCAGTCCCGGTTCTCGAAGCGGAAGGAAATGTCATCGCTGAGGGTATAATTCCTTAGCAGGAGCTTGAGTTCCGGCTGAAGGTCGCTCTCGTACACATAGTTGGGACTCTTCCAGCCCATGATATGGCGGGCGCCCTCGGTGAGCATTACGTTGAATCCCAAGCGGTTGACCAATCTTCCGATAGAATCGGAGTAGATGAGCTCGGTATTGCGGAACGCCGTAGGCTCCACCCCGAAATGTTCCTTCACCGCATCCTTGTGCTTCTGGACCTGAACCTTGAATTCGGCAGGAGATGCCAGGGAGGACAGGGAGTGGTTGTAGGTCTCGCAAAGGAACTCCACGCAGCCTGTGGATGCAAGCTTGCGGAAACTGTCCATCACGTCGGGAGCGTATCTGTCAAACTGCTCCATAGCGGATCCCGATATGGAGAAAGCCACCTTGAACTTGCCTTTATGCTTTTCAATAGCCTTGAGCAGAACGTCATTCATAGGAAGGTAGCACTTCTGCGCAATCCTGCGGAGAATGGTCCTGTTTGCAAAGTCATCGTAATAATGGGAATCCTTGCCTATATCAAAGAATCTGTACAGGCGGAGTCTTGTTGGCTGATGAACCTGAAAGTAAAGACAGACTGACTTTTTCATATTATTGACTCGTATACTTTTTTAAGTTTGGCTGTGGCCTCGTTCCATTTGAGGTTGTTGACCTCGTCGTATCCTTTGCTGGACGCAAACTCGGAAAGGGCCGGATACTGTATCATCGCATATATGTCGTCCGCAAGAGCGTCGACATCCCAGAAATCCACCTTGAGAGCATATTTGAGCACCTCGGCGGCTCCTGACTGCTTGGAAATTATGGAAGGCACGTTGGTGCGCATGGCCTCCAGAGGAGAAATTCCGAAAGGCTCCGAAACCGAAGGCATGATGTATACGTCCGAAAGCGCGAACATCTTCTGGACATCGGCCCCCTTGAGGAAGCCCGTGAAATGGAAACGGTCGGATATTCCAAGACGCGCCACCTGTGAAATGGCTCTTGTCATCATATCCCCGCTGCCCGCCATCACGAACCGGACGTTCCTGGTTCTCTTGAGAACCTTGGCGGCAGCATCGATGAAGTATTCCGGACCTTTCTGGTAGGTGATACGTCCAAGGAAGGTCACCACCTTGTCCTTTATGCCTCTCTCCACGCTCATATTCTCTTTACCGCTGAAATCCACGGCATTATGGACGGTAACAACCTTTTCCGGATCTATTCCGTATCTGTTTATCACGATGTTTCTGGTAAGGTCGCTGACCGTGACGACCCTGTCCGCAGCTTCCATACCCCTCTTCTCTATCGCATAGACGCGGCTGTCCACCATATCGTCCGTCCCACGGTCAAAAGAAGTGGCGTGAACGTGCACGACCAGCGGCTTCCCGGAAACCTCCTTGGCGGCAATTCCCGCCAGGTAGGTAAGCCAGTCGTGGGAATGGATCACGTCGAACTCTCCGGCATGCTGCAGGGCGATGGTTCCGCCCACCTGGGCGTAACGGCTCACCTCTTCCAGAAGATTGGCCCCGTACTTCCCGGAGAAATGGAATTTCTGTCCGAAACCTATCACTGTCTCGTGGACAGACTCCTTCTTCATCTTCTCTATGGCATCGAAATATTCTTCCGGATCCACGTATGGAACCATATTCGAATCCACGTGGATGAACTTCACCTTCTCAAGGAATTCATCCACGTTGTCGCTGACATATTTGACAGCAACGTCGCTTGCATTTACAATGGTGGTGCAGGACTGGTCCTCGTCACCGCTGGCGCAAGGCATCACGAAAAGGGTCTCCACTCCGTTGTGGGCCAAACCCTCCACAATACCCTTGCAGGCAGTACCCAAGCCTCCGGCGATGTGCGGAGGAAATTCCCATCCGAACATTAGAACCTTCATAGCCTATTCCTCCTTGTATTTTTCCATAATTCTGTCAACGGCAAGCAGGGCCGCAGTACTAAGCGCAGAAGAAATGGCGCCGTGCGGCTCGTGAGGAGGGTCTCCGTCGTAAAGTTCGGAAAACGCTCCCACTCCGTGCTTGTTCAAATCATCATAAAAGCCTTCCGTGAGCCATTCGGCCCTCTTCCAGAAGGATGCTCCCTTGATGCGGAAACTTACCTCGATGTAAGGTTCCAGCAGGAAAGGATGAGAGCTGCCCTGATGGTATGCAAGGTCCCTCTCTTTCTGGGCGCCCTCATACACACCGCGGTACCTTATGTCCCTCGGAGAAAGTGTGCGCAGGCCACGGGCAGTGATGAGTTCGTTGTCCATCACCCTCAGGATCGATGGAGCCAGGTCCTCGTCTACAGGAGAGTTCTTGACCCAAAGGGCATATATCTGGTTAGGCCGGATCTCCATATTCTGGCCATTGTTGTCAACGTAATCCGCAAGACAGCCGAACTTGCCGTTCCAGAAACAGTTCTGGTAATTCGCCTTTACGAGGTCCCGGATTGCCGAGAAACGTTTCACGAAATCTGAGCCTCCCCTGCGGCAGAGCTTTTCCATATCCAGCGCAAAGCAGATGGCATTGTACCAGAAAGCATTGGTCTCCACCTGATATCCGGCCCTCTCGGTGACGGCACGTCCGTCGATATAGGCATTCATCCAGCTGAGAGCAACTCCGTCCATCTGGGCCCAGAGAAGCCCGTTCGGGTGCATTGTGACTTCCTTGCGCACTCCCGGGAGATAGCTTTCCAGCACACCACGCAGGGTCGCGCCATATTTTTTCCAGACCTCCTTGGGGTCTGCTCCATAATCGATGTATTGCTGCAGGGCGATGGCAAGGTAGAGCGGAGCCTCGACCTGTGTGGTCCTGTGGAACAGTCTTTCCTGCTCGTCGGC
Organism: Bacteroidales bacterium; assembly: GCA_024401805.1. GTDB lineage: Bacteria > Bacteroidota > Bacteroidia > Bacteroidales > UBA932 > Cryptobacteroides. The sequence continues at coordinate 16,532 of JAKSKG010000022.1, read as the reverse complement.
AATGAGATTGTCCAGTATTTCCTCGAACTGGGCCTTGTCCCCAAGACCGTAAAGGGTAAGGCCGGCTATGCTCTGGAGTGTTTCCCTCAGAAGACCGGTGCACAACCAGGAGAAGCCGGCATTTATGCGCCTGCGACCGTTATGGTTAGTGACAAGCCTGTTGGCGCAGCGCGTAAGCTGGTCGTGATAGGACTCTCCGCTGCCCTTGCGGGTCACCGCCTGGTCGAACTTCTTCTTGAGGAGAGAAGTATCTTCCTCGTCCACGGAGGCCGAGAATACTATCGACGTCCCCGGCTTGAGGTTTATCCTGAAGTAACCCGGCATGAAAAGGTCCTCCCTGCAATCGTATCCGCGGCGGTACTCGTCCGAATATGTCACGTTCAGATTCCAGTCCGGAAGATATTGGAAGTCTGCGCTGCGGCCGCTTACCTGAAGATTAAGCTCCGGGAAATTCTCGTACATGCAGAACGCCATACCGTTCTTGACAGGCCTGCCTTCCACCCTCGCCTGAGGGTTGCGGTGTGTCAATGCGTGGATGTTGCGAAATGCAAGGAAAGGCTTCAGATACAGCTTGACATCCGAACCGGCCTCCAGAAGATCATAGCGTATCATGACCTGGTCCTTGTCCTGAGAGAGCATCAGAGACTTGCGGAAAAGGATGTCCCCGACCTTGAAGGTGATCTGCGGGATGGGATTGGCGCTGAAATCCACTATGTATTTGTGCCCGCGCGGTTCATAGATGTCCCCGTAGCAGTGAATGCCCAGGTTGAACTGCTTCCCTTCCACTATGAGGCTTTCGTCCACTCCCGACAAAAGAAGGAAGCGGTCGCCTCCGAACCTGTCCAAAGTCACAGCCAGAAGGCCGTGATATCTGCGGGTGTTGCAAGCTATAATGCTGGTATTCAGGTACGCTCCGGTCTTGTTGGAACCAAGTATCTCTCTCTTCAGAGAGTACGACAGGTTTACAAGTTCCGATTTGTTGAATTTCAATAAGCTCATTTCTCTATAGTTTATTCAGAACCAGCGCGCATCTGCAAGGAAGGTACAACGACAACTCTCCGTTGACCGTGCAATGCCTCTCACGGGCCTGCAGACGGGAGAAGCCACCGAACCGTTCCTCGTCCGAACTGAATTCAAGTTCATATTCCCCATCCGGAGCATGGAACCTGAAATCGCCATAAGATGCGCCCGGATTGAAATTAAATGCAAAAATACTATTTTGGCGGCGTAATACCAAAACCTGACGGCCCTCGTCCAGATACAGTTGCACGGGTTCTGCAGCCAGTATGCCGTGCTCTTTGAAGTAGTGGACCATCTGTGAATCGAACTCCCTCAGGCAGGCATACCTCAACGATCCGTTGTCTGCCAGGGACCACTGTCTGCGGGCGTACTTGAAACTCCAACCGTTCCCCTGACGCGGAAAATCTATCCACTCCGGATGTCCGAACTCGTTTCCCATGAAATTCAGGTACCCTCCACCGCAGGTGGAAAGGGTCAGGAGGCGTATCATCTTGTGAAGGGCCATACCCCTGTCCACTATGAGGTTAGAACTGTCGCGGGACATGGAATAATACATTTCCTTGTCCATAAGCCTGAAAATGATGGTCTTGTCGCCCACAAGAGCCTGGTCGTGGCACTCGGCGTAGCTGATCGTGTTCTCGTCCGGCCTCTTGTTGGTAAGTTCCCACCACATCTCGCCTACGCTCCACTGCTCGTCCGGACGTTCCTTTATCCATTTTATCCAATGGTCCGCAATGCCCATGGCCATACGGAAGTCGAACCCGACTCCCCCCGCCTCGAAAGGAGCCGCCAGTCCTGCCATCCCGCTCATGTCCTCGGCAATGGTTATGGCGGTCGGATCCATTTCATGAATCAGCATATTGGCAAGGGCAAGGTAGCTTACGGCATTTTCGTCCACCCCCTCATTGAAATAGAGGCTGTAATCCCCGAAGTCGCGTCCCAGGCCGTGATCCCAGTAAAGCATGCTGGTAACCCCGTCGAACCGGAAACCGTCCAGATGGTATTCTTCCATCCAGAATTTGCAGTTCGAAAGGAGGAGGTACTTGACCTCGTCCTTGCCGTAGTCGAAGCATCGGCTGTCCCAGGCCGGGTGATGTCCCTGTGCCCCCTTATAGAAGTACAGGTCGTCCCGTCCATCGAAACAGCCCAGACCCTCGGCCTCGTTCTTGACCATATGTGAATGGACAATGTCCATTATGACGGAGATTCCCCTGGAATGGGCATCATCCACAAGAGCCTTGAATTCCTCCGGAGTGCCGAAGCGGGAACTCAGGGCGAACAGATTCGACACCTGATACCCGAACGACCCGTAATAGGGATGTTCCTGGAGGGCCATTATCTGCAATACGTTGTACCCCAGGGCATCTACCCTCGGGAGTACGGAGGTGCGGAACTCGTTGAACGAGGACACCTTCTCCTCTTCCGAGCTCATTCCGATATGGCACTCATAAATGAACGGATTGTCGTGGCGCGCAGGTTTTGCGGACTTCCACACATACGGCTCCGCAGGATTCCACACCTGGGCGCAGAATACCTTGGTTTCCGGATCCTGAACCACTCTGGTGACATAGGCAGGCAGCCTCTCGGCACCGCCGCCCGGCCATTCTATCCATAATTTGTAAAGTTCTCCGTGATGCAGGAAGAATGACGGCAGCCTCAGTTCCCAGTTGCCGCCCGACAAAGGTGACAAGGCGTATGCCTGCGTCCTTTTCCAGTTGTTGAATTCCCCTATGAGGTATATTCTGGTAGCATTGGGAGCCCATTCGCGCAGCACCCAGCCATCCCCGTCGCGGTGAAGACCGTAATACAGATGATTGTTGACGGATCCGATCAGGGACCCTTCGGGGGCAAGTTTCGCCTTGTCTGCAAGGATACGCCCGTGCCTGGCTTCTATCGCCCCTCTATAGGGCTCCAGCCACGGATCCTTCTCATATATGGCTTGTATTTTCATAGCAGGTCAAATAATGTCGTCAGCAGCTGCGTCCAGGCTTTCCCGGGCGCTGCGGAGGTACTTCCGACACGAATCCACAAGCTCGGCGGAACGTTTCACGAGAGAGTCTATCCCGTCGAGCCCCGCAGAGGGGTCCTCGACCTTGCGCGCTATCTCTTCCAATTCCTTGAGAGCCTTTTCGTAATCGAACTTTTCCATACCTTCAAATCAACTCCTAAAGGTATTAATTTTTTTTCACCTTGTCCACGGTGCAGTCAAGAATTCCGTCGCTGAATCTCACGGACACCTTTTCCCCGGCAGTGACGGAAGATGCGGACTTGAGGACTACCCCCTGCGAATCCGTCGCAAGCGAGAATCCACGGGACAGGATATGCCTGGGGTCTGCCGCCGCTATCCTTGCCGAGAGGGCGGCGACTTCCGCCTCTATGGCACCTATCCTAGCGGAGAGTGCAAGCCTTATCTTTGAGAAAACCAGTGACAGACGGTTCTCTTCTGCGGCGAGAGAGCCGATGAAAAGATCCGCAAGCGCAGTGGGAGTCTTCACGAAATCGCAGGCAACCATATCCGCAACGTGATAGTCCCTTTCGTGACCTATGGCCGTAAAAACAGGGATGCCGCAGTTCGCTATCGCAAAGCAGAGGGAGTAATCATCGAAACAGGAAAGGTCGAAATTGGAACCCCCACCCCTGATGAGCAGCACTGCATCGTAATGTACGGCCGAGCTCTGCACCGCATCCAGGGCCATAGCTACCGATTCCGGAGCACTCTGCCCCTGCATCGTTGCAGGAAACAGGTCTACTGCAAACCTGAATCCGTATTCATTCTCTTCAAGATGGCGGCAGAAATCGCCGTATCCTGCGGCATCGGGAGCGGAGACAACGGCAAGACGGTAAGGCAGCCGGCAAAGTTCCAGGGACTTCTGGGCATCCAGCAGTCCGTCTGCCTTGAGTGTGTCGATGGTGCGCTGCCTCTCAAGTTCCGCCTGGCCCAGGGTGAACTGGGGCTCCAACCCGTCAATGACCAGGGTAAGCCCGTACAGCTCGCTGTAATTCACCTGCACCCTGGCAAGTATGGACATTCCGGCAGCAAGGGCGGAACCGGTGGCGGCCTGGAAATATGCGGCCAGGGCAAAATACTGCCCCCGCCATATCACTGCCCTGGCCTTGGCCACGACACTGCCTTCCTCGGTCTGGGTAAGGTCCAGATAGCAATGACCGCTGGATTTGACCTGAACGGAGGATACCTCGGCACGAACCCACAACTTCCCGGGAAAGATTTCCTCTATTCCCTCCTTAAGACCTGCCTGCAGGTCCAGAAGTTCCAGATATTCGCAGTCTGCGGCAGCCATGGGGGAGTGCTATTTCTGCCTGATGAATATCTGAACCGGGCAACCGGTAAGATTGAAGTTGCGCCTCAGGTTGTTTTCGAGGAAACGCTTGTAAGGTTCCTTGACATACTGTGGCAGATTGCAGAAGAAAGCAAAAGCCGGGAATTTGGTAGGGAGCTGGGTGACGTACTTGATCTTCACGTACTTCCCCTTCCAGGCAGGAGGAGGAGTCTCCTCTATCAGAGGCAGGAGAGCCTCGTTCAGGCGGGCTGTAGGTATCTTCTGCCGATAATTCGCACTAACCTGTGAAACGGCGGACAGGACATCCTGGATACGCTGCATCTTTACAACCGATGTGAATATGACAGGAACGTCGTCGAACGGCGCAAGGCGTGACTTGAGGCTGCGGGTGTACTCGTTCAGGGTATTGCTGTCCTTGATGAAAAGATCCCATTTGTTCACTACCAGCACGCAGCCCTTGCGGTTCTTGATTATCAGGTTGAAGATGTTCATGTCCTGGGCTTCCATTCCGGTGGTTGCGTCAATCATCATCACGCACACGTCGGAATGCTCTATGGCACGGATGGAACGCATCACGGAATAGAATTCGAGGTCTTCGTGAACCTTGCCCTTCTTGCGTATGCCTGCAGTGTCCACCAACATGAATTCGTGGCCGAACTTGTTGTAGTGGGTTTCGATAGAGTCTCTCGTGGTACCTGCCACCGGGGTTACGATGTTGCGTTCCTCGCCAAGCAGGGCGTTGGTAAGCGAAGATTTGCCCACGTTAGGCTTTCCGACTATGGTCACACGCGGAAGTCCTGCATAAGGGTCTTCTTCCTGCCTGTCTTCCGGGAGCACGCGGACAATCTCGTCCAGAAGGTCACCGGTCCCGGAGCCGTTTGCGGCCGAGATGCTGTAGATCTCTCCAAGCCCCAGAGAATAGAACTGATAGGTGTCGAACACCTTGTCGCCGGAATCCACCTTGTTCACGCAAAGCACAACAGGCTTCCTGGTACGGCGGACCACCTCGGCTATCTCGGCATCGTAGTCTGTGATTCCGGTAGCAGCCTCGACCATGAACAGGACAACGTCCGCCTCGTCTATGGCTATCTGGACCTGACGGCGGATGGCAGTCTCGAACACATCCTCGGAATTGGTCGTGTAACCTCCGGTATCAACTACCGAGAACTCACGGCCGCACCACTCGCACTTGCCATAATGGCGGTCCCTGGTGACACCTGCAGTGTCATCTACTATGGCCTGACGCATCCCCACCAGGCGGTTGAAAAGGGTGGATTTACCCACGTTGGGGCGCCCCACAATCGCTACCAAACTCATTTCGTTTCCCTTAAATTACAATCCTTGCACGCCTCGCTGTAATTTCCGCTGCAATGTCTGCGGTGCAGCTCGGCGTCCTCTTCCTTATAGCAGCGGATACCCCGCTTGCGCATTTCCTCGTTGGAACCAACATCATATTTCGGGAACTCCTTCTTCCTGAAGATTATGTTGAAACACATCCCCAGCACACAGAGTCCGACTATGACAAGGCTTACAAGGAAAGTTGTCATCTGATGAATTCCGTACTGATAGGCTCGTAGTTGTATACCTTATGGATAATGTTGGCAAACACCTGGGCCATCGACACTATCTTTATCTTGCTGTCATTCTCGAGTTCCGGATGAGGGACCGTGTCTGTGATGAACACTTCCTCGAAGCTGGAATCGTGAAGTCTCTGAACCGCCTGCCCGGAAAGCACTCCGTGGGTGGCTATGGCGCGAACGCTCGCCGCGCCCTTGGCCTTGAGCACGTCTGCGGCCTTGCAGAGTGTTCCGGCGGTATCTATCATATCATCGACAATGATCACATTCTTGCCCTCGACGTCACCTATTGCGGTGATGCTTCCGACTACATTCGCCTTCTCACGGGTCTTGTGGCAGATGACCACGCCTGCATCCAGAGCCCTGGCATAGGCATTGGCCCTCTTGGCTCCTCCCATATCCGGTGCAGCTATCGCAAGATTCTCGAAATGGCGGCTCTGTATGAACGGAATGAACACCTTGCTGGCATATACGTGATCTACAGGGATGTCAAAAAAGCCCTGGATCTGGTCTGCGTGAAGATCGCAGGTCATCACACGGTCCGCACCCGCCGCCTTGAGCAGGTTGGCGACCAGCTTGGCTCCTATGGCGACCCTCGGACGGTCCTTCCTGTCCTGCCGTGCCCACCCGAAATAAGGCATGACGGCTATCACCTTGTCCGCAGAAGCCCTCTTCGCGGCGTCTATGGCAAGAAGCAACTCCATAAGGTTGTCTGCAGGCGGCATTGTGGACTGGATTATATAAACCGTGGCGCCACGTACGCTTTCCAGATACTGAGGCTGGAACTCACCGTCGCTGAAATTGTCTACCGACAATGCTCCGAGATGGATTTCAGGTTCTTCCCCATTGTTGAGGGTTCTGAGATGTTCTATCACCTTGCCGGCAAACTTTTCGGAAGAGCGGCAGGCAAATACTTCCATTCTGTGAGAGTGAATCATAACTTATAGAGTTTTCAATATTGAATCTATGTAACCCAGAATATCCTCCTTTCCCGATCCGGATGCCGACGAACTGGTGAGTATCGGGGGAAGTTCCTCCCAGTCCTCGGAAAGCTGGCAGGCGTCCTTCTCCATTTGCAGTTTGAGGGCGTTGGGACCCATCTTGTCCGTCTTTGTGAGGATGATGGAGAACGGTATGCCGTTCTCTCCAAGTTCCATCATGAAGTCCAGGTCTATCCTCTGTATGTCGTGGCGGGAGTCTATGAGTACGAAAAGGTTTACGAGATTCTCCGAATTGTGGATGTAATCCCTGATGACGTTCTCCAGCTCCCTGCGGTCCTTGTCCGGCATCTTGGCATATCCGTAGCCCGGAAGGTCCACAAGATACCATTGACCGTTTATCAGGAAATGGTTGATAAGCTTGGTCTTGCCCGGGGTGGATGACGTCATGGCAAGTTTCCTGTTGCCACAGAGCATATTGATGAGCGACGACTTTCCCACATTGGATCGTCCGATAAAGGCGAATTCGGGCAAAGAACCTTCCGGTCTCTGGGAGACCCTGGTACTGCTGCCTGCGAATTTTGCTTCGGAGATTCTCATTCCAACCTTGTTTATTCTACAAATATAGCACGAATTTTGCTACTTTTGCAGAGTTGTGAAGAAAATGCTGTCAATACTTGCTGCGGTGACAGCGCTGCTTTTCTGCGGCAATGCCGCCGCCCAGTCCATACCGGTGCCCCAGGGCGCCAGGGGCGTCCCCATGTACTATGAGGTAGTGAACGGAGACACCATTTATGTGGACGTGATACGTGAAGCAAGGATAGTCCGCAACCGCCGTGGAAGCAAGATCGACTGGAGAAAATACTACAAGCTGGTATACAATTTCAACAAGGTCTACCCATACGCCCTTGTGGGCAGGGAAATGATGGCCCAGGTGGACAGCACCATCGAGGCCGACGTCACCAAGAAATCACAAAAGGTATCCTATATCAATTCCGTTGAAAGGGAACTGCTCCGCCTGTTCGAGAAAGACATCCGCAATATGACGATTTCGCAGGGGATGGTCCTTCTCAGGCTCATAGACAGGGAATGCGGAATGAGCGGATTCCAGATAATCAAGACCTACGAAAACGGATTCGCCGCAAATTTCTGGCAACTTGTCGCCAGGGTCTTTTCACACAATCTGAAGACCAGGTACAACCCCAAGGGAGACGATTGGCAGATAGAAGAGCTTGTCTATATCTGGGACAGCGGCCAGTGGGACAATTTCTACTTTTCAATCTTCGGCGAGATGCCGCCGAAAGTCAAACTTGCCGCCACATCACTGAACAGCGTCGTGAAGAAATAGGAATGGCTGTCCGGCTGCGCTGCTATTTCCCGTTAGGGATGGAGTACGTGAGGACCAGCATAGGAGGATTGTCGCTGTCCGGACCGTTGAGCTCGGCCCAATAATACCGGTCCTTGTCCAGCTGGACTGTGACACTGGTGGTGGACGAAGAACTGTTGCCGGCATACATTGCCGCCATCATGTAACTGTAATAGTTGTTATAGCCGTAGCCGCCGTAACCTCCATAGCCATAACCACCGTAGCCGCCGTAACCATAACCGCCATAGCCGCCATAGCCGTAGCCACCATAACCGCCGTACATATTGTTGTAGTAACTCTGGTAGGCCAGGTACTGATAATAATCGTTCATATCAGAGCTGCTCTGGTTCTCTGTCACCACTGTCTCGTTTGCCATATTGAGCAGCCAGATGTCATAATTCCCTCCTGCAAGCTTGTCCTCGTCCATTTTCAGAAGTTCCTGCATATGGTACGTGATGTCCGGGGAATAGCAGAGATTGCTGCGGTCTATGTCTCCCTGATTCTCATCGCTGGAACTGGCATCCGTGAGTCCCATGAATACGGAAGTGGTGTCGGTTCTCAGACGGCAGGTCGGAGAAAGTATCTCGGGCATTCTGAAAGCCTTGTCATATTCACCGGCATCGTAAGCGTACGGGAAAACGAGGGAAGCCTTGTTGATCACAGTACCTGAAGGGTCGCCGCCTTTCGAAGAAATGAGATCAGACACAAGGTCTGCCAGAACTTTGGCATTAACCACGGGCTTGAGACCGCCGCCCCCTTCGCAATAGAGCTTGTCCCCGCCCTTGCCGGACAAGGCTGCCGTTTCCTGCGAGGTAACGTTCAGGCAATACTGAGGGTACTTGCCGGACGTTCCCTTTGTAACAAGCGAATCGATGTCATAAAAATCCAGCGCACCGAAATAGAACAACAGGGTCGTATCCTTGCGCTGTCCGTCGAACTCCGCGCTGAAATCAAGCTCCGCAAAATTGCCGGTGATTCCGTTGGTGCTGTCGAAGGCAAGCTGAAGGTCGAACAGATTGAACCTTCCTCCGCGTCCGTAAGGGTCGTCCGTCTCGAGGTACAGGCCCGGGAACTTGGCGAGATACGTATCCATATCGTGGACATCCGAATCACGAAGTTCCAGGAAACGCTTTCCGAACTCGTCTGCAAAAGAGATGACCAGGTTGCTGTTGCGTTCCAGAACCGGAATTCCCTTTGTCACCGGATCGTCCCCGTGACTTACGGCAGCATTGCAGTCAAAGTCCTTGGAAGGGTCGAGAGGCTTTGAAAGTTCGTAGACACGGACGTTCTGAAGAATGTTCTCCTGTCCCATGTCCGCAACCGATATGCTGTCCCTGAGAGCTATCATCTTGAAAGACTGGTACTCCGGATTCACGCCCAGATAGAGCACCGAATCGTACATAGGAATAAGAGTCATGGCGCAGGACCTCCGTGAAAGGCGGCCGTGCCCGTCCATGATGGAACCTATGGTTATCCTGGAGTCGGAGTATCCGGAAAGGCTGTCGGCCGTTCTGCTGGATACGGCAGGGGCGTTGCTTCCGGCAAAGAAAATCGTGTCACGGTATATTCTGTAGGTCTGATCCACAGGAATCAGGCTTCCTCCCAATTCATGATCCTTTTCCACACAGGAAATGCAGCACAACAGCGCCGCAAGAATAATGAGGGAAAATCTGGATTTCATTCTAAAGCTTATCGTAAAAGTCGTTATACTCCTTGACATAGCTGCCATTCTCCAAAGACTTGGCATTGTATTGAAGAACCGGAAGCCCGCATTCCCTGGCATAGTCTATTGCCTCCTGCGCAGCATTGGCCGCACCTACAATGACGCCGTCGGAATACTGGACGGCAGTTTTTGCAAGGTTTATGCCATCCGGCCTGGCAAGATGAGGAAGATGTTCCTCCGTAAGCCCGCCCATAACAACCTTGTCCGCGAATTTCTTCGAGAATGATTCTTTTGGAGTATCACCCAACAAAGATACCACCACCTTGCTCTGTGAGAAGATAGGGTCATCTATATACGCTTTCTTGAGATATGCCGGAAGAAGATGGGATATCCATCCCTGGCAATGAATGATATCAGGCGCCCAGCGGAGTTTCTTCACGGTCTCGAGCACCCCTCTTGCAAAGAAGATGGCGCGCTCGTCATTGTCCTCGAAGAACTTGCCGTCCGCATCGCAATAGATCTGCTTGCGGCGGAAATAATCCTCGTTGTCAATGAAATAGACCTGCATCCTTGCCGCTGCGACCGAGGCCACCTTGATGATCAGGGGGCGGTCCACGTCACTGATGATGATGTTCATTCCGGACAGACGGATAACCTCATGCAGCTGATTCTTGCGCTCGTTGATGCAGCCATAACGGGGCATGAAAAGACGGATCTCATTCCTGAGCTCCTGAATGCCCTGCGGCAGGTACCGGCCAAGAGAGGCTATGTCCGATTCCGGGAGGAACGGATATATCTCGGAATTGACAAACAGTACTTTATGTGTAGAATCGGCCATTTGCACAAAGATAATAATTTTTTTTGATATTATTATTTGATTAACTTTGAAACCTGAAAAGAACCGTCCGGTATGGCAAAACAGGAGAAGAAGATGATGCGCAGGCGTATGGCAAACGCCTATCTTTCAAGCATAGTGAGCATAGCACTGGTGCTTATGCTGATAGGCACCGCATCGCTCCTGATTGTCAATGCGGGCAGCGTATCGGATTACTTCAAGGAGAATCTCAAGGTCTCCGTGATCCTCAAGCAGGAAATAGGGGAAAGGCAGGCGGCCAAGCTTCAGGAAAAGCTGGAGACCCTGCCCTATGTCAACACGGCGAGATACGTTTCCAGGGAAGAAGGTACGCAGGACCTTCAGAAAATGCTGGGAGAGGACTTCCTGAGCGTGTTCGAGACCTCCCCCGTGCCAACTTCCATAGACCTTACCCTCTTTGCCGAATACGTTTGCGCGGACAGCATTGAAGTCGTACGCAAGCAACTGGTGAATTACCCCGAGGTTGACGAGGTTGACTGCCAGCAGTCCCTCGTGGACGCCCTCAATACCAATCTTGCAAAGGTTTCATTGGTCCTGGGGGTTTTCATAATCCTTATGCTTTTCATATCGTTTGTATTGATAGGCAACACGATACGCCTGAATGTATTTTCCCGCAGGTTCACCATACACACGATGAAGATGGTCGGAGCCACACGATCGTTCATACGCAAGCCTTTCCTGATCTCGGCTATCTATCAGGGTCTGCTCTCCGCAGCAATAGCGCTGGTTGCCCTGGGCACCGGACTGCTTGTACTCAAGAGTTCCTTCCCGGAACTGTTCGAGATTGTCCGCACCGGGATGATTGCCACAGTAGGGCTGATTGTGATCGCTTCCGGCGTGACGATATGCGTCACAAGCACGTATTTTGTAGTGGGGAAACTCATATCTCTTGACAAAAACGATTTATACTATTGATATGGACAGTAAAATGGCAATAACACCCAAAGGGTTGAAGTTCATGATAGCAGGTGTGCTGGTTATGATCGCAGGATTCATTCTTCTTGCAGGAGGAGCCAGCAACGACCCCGAGGTGTTCAGTTGGGATATATTCAACTTCAGGCGTCTTGTCGCCGCACCGATAGTCATTCTTGCCGGTATCGTGGTCACCATACTGGGCATAATGAACAAGAAAGGGGAATGAGCTGGTTTCAAGCACTTCTGCTGGGCCTGGTCCAGGGACTTACCGAGTTCCTCCCGGTGAGCAGCAGCGGACATCTGATGATAGGACGCGAACTTCTGGGGCTTGACGTTCCGGAAGACCTGATATTCGAGGTAACCGTCCACTGCGCTACGGTGCTCGCCACTATCATCGTTTTCAGCAAACAGATCGGTCGTTTTCTGGCCGGGCTTTTCAAATTCAAGTACAACGACGAAACCGACTATATCCTCAAGATCTGTGTATCGATGATTCCCGTATTCATTGTGGGAATGTTTTTCAAGGATTACGTAGAGAGCATATTCAGCAGTTTCATAGTAGTAGGGTTCGCGCTTCTGGCTACAGCACTGCTGCTTTTCCTGTCCGAGAGGATTTCTAATGGCCGGGCATCAGTCCGTAGTACGGCGCGGAACGGCATCTCATACAGGCAGGCCCTCATCGTGGGCCTGGGCCAGGCCGTGGCTGTGATCCCGGGGCTTTCCCGCTCCGGAACCACCATCGCGACCGGGCTTCTTTCCGGAGTACGCAAGGATACAGTGGCACAGTTCTCGTTCCTGATGGTTCTGGTTCCTGTGTTGGGAGAGGCTTTTCTGGATATCATAGGAGGCGATTTCGGGGCCAGTTCCATAGGAGCAGGGGCCCTGCTCTCCGGCTTTGCCGCCGCCTTCGTTTCCGGACTGTTCGCCTGTAAGGCAATGATAGCCGTAGTCAGGAAATCCGGGCTCAAGTGGTTCGCCCTGTACTGTGCCGTTGCCGGACTGGCAGTGATTGTATCCCAGATAATATAGAGCATGGCCGACAGAAGCAGAATATATTTTGTATCCGACGTTCACCTGGGGCTTCCTATGGGAAATCCCGAGGAACGCGAGCAAAGATTCGTGGGATTCCTCAAAAGCATCAGGACTCCCGGAACAAAGGCCCTTTACCTTTTGGGAGACATCTGGGACTTCTGGTTCGAGTACCGTGACGTTGTTCCCAAGCAGGGAGCCCGCGTCGTTTCCGAACTCATCCAGCTGATGGACGAAGGTGTCCAGGTGTATTTTTTCGAGGGGAACCACGATATGTGGACTTTCAGCTTCTTCGAAAGCCTTGGGATGAAGAGGCTCTCTCAACCGTACTATACCGGTGCCGGCGGCAAGACGCTCTGCCTGGGGCACGGAGACGGGCTCGGAGGGGCGAAATGGAGATACAGCCTTATGCTGAAGATCTTCCACAGCAAGGTGGCCCAGCGCCTGTTCAGTACCCTTCACCCATGGATTGCATACAGGTTCGGGCTGGGCTGGTCCAACAGCAACCGCCGCACCCATAAGCCGTATGTATTCAAGGGAGAGGACGAACCTCTGTACAAATTTGCCGCATCTGCCCCGCAGAAAGCGGATCTCTTCATATTCGGGCACTACCACGTCGGCGTTGACACCGCACTGCCGGACGGCTCACGCCTCATAATCCTCAAAGACTGGATGGATGGCGGCATGCCTCACCTCTGCTTCGACGAATCCACAGGAAACATACTGGAGGCATAAACAATCAGGGACCGGCCTTGAAAGCCGGTCCCTGTCTTTTATCTCTCAAAAGTCTTATGCAAGTTTCTCGCTGACCTTGTCGATTGCATCCTTTACTGTTGCAATGGAAGCAGTCTCCTCATCAGGAATCTTGATGCCGAACACCTTCTCGAACTCCATAAGAAGCTCAACGGTATCAAGGGAGTCTGCACCGAGATCATTTGTAAAGTTGGCTGTCTCGGTAACCTCTGAAGGCTCTACACCAAGTTTGTCAACTATGATCGCCTTGACTTTCTTTGCGATTTCCTCGTATTCCATAACGAATGATTTTAAGTTTATATTATTTTAGTACTATTCTTACTATAAGGCTTGCAAAGTAACTAAAAATAATTGTCATTTGCAAACACCGCCCGGCTTGCTGAGCCCAATCCATATTCTGAGTCCGTTGAATGAATTGATAAGATAGAAGACGTATTTGATGATGTATATAAGCGCGTAATCCTCACCACCGGCTTTGAGCGAGAACGCCCACATCAATATGGAGAACACATTGACTCCGATCCAGAATATCCATTGCTCCATAAAGGCCACGCTCATAAGCAGTTGCCCGATAATGTTGCAGGCAAGAGGAATGACGTCCAACAAGACGGCCACCTTGATGAAACCTTCTGCCGCAGAGTGGTCGAAAGCATTGATTACAATATAGCACACTATCGTCAGCAGCAGGAAACCTGCGGTGCACAGCAAAGCCTGGCGCTTGTTGAAGCGTCGTGCCTTGAGGCCGGACCCGGCATCGGAAAGACTTCTTGCCTTCCACTGCCTGTATCCGACAAACTGCATAGGAACGAAATATGCCAGATGGAGCACACAGTTGCCAAGTCCTGTGCCTGTATTGCGCCAGTTCAGGAAACATATCACTCCATAGATGGACACGTCCAGAAATCCGAACAGGAAGGTGATTATCTTACCATTGGCGGAGGCCACTGTCGATGCGACTCCCATCAGGGAGCCGAATGCAGAAACAATTAGCAGGAACCAGGCAGCTTCATCCGATGACCGGTTAAATACAGCAGCCAGAATTATGGCTACTGACATCCCTGCCAGGATGAATACATTGAACCATTTATTGAATACCTCTTCTTTCATTTAAGGCTTGTTTTATCCGTGAAGCAAGCACAGGGCCAACCAGATCGGCAACATCGGATTCCGGAGCCGCAGCAATCCTCGCCACGCTCCCGAAACGCATAAGAAGTCTCTGTTCGGTACGCTCCCCCACTCCCTTGACAGACCTGAGCGCAGACTCGACCTGCGATTTGCTGCGAAGGTTCCTGTGAAAAGTTATCCCGAACCTGTGCGCCTCGTCCCTAATATGCTGTAAGACCTTGAGAGCCATTGAATTCCTATCCAGGAACAACGGATAGGGATCACCCACCCTGATAACCTCTTCCATTCGTTCCGCAAGACCTACAACAGTTAGCTTGTCCTGAATGCCCAGTTCTGAAAGTGCCTGCCAGGCAAAATTCAACTGACCCTTGCCGCCGTCAATGACTATCAACTGCGGAAGGTCGTCGGGATTCTCCGCGAGCATACGGGAATAACGGCGGTTCACTACCTCCTTCATCGTTGCGTAATCGTTGGCCCCGACTACAGTGCGTATCTTGAATTTGCGATAATCCGACTTGCAGGGCTCCCCGTTGCGGAACACCACACAAGCACCTACCGGGTTCGTGCCCTGGATATTGGAATTGTCGAAGCACTCCATATGGACAGGCAATTCCTTCATTCCAAGAGCCTTGCGCAAATCCTCGAGCACAGAAGCCCTGTACTCGTCCGGATTTGTATGCTCCCGCTGCTTGAGAGAATTCAGCTGGAACTCGCGGGCATTCTTGGCGCTGAGTTCAAGCAATTCCAGCTTGTCCCCCCTTACGGGTATACGGAACTCGATTCCGTCCATCTCGACGTCCGGAAGGAAAGGAACTATCACCTCGCGGGAGAGCTCGCCGAATTTGGAACTGATCTCCGCTATGAAAGTGCTGAGCACCGCGGAGGGCTCCTCCTCTATCCCGAGCTTGAAACCCAGATTGAGAGACTGTACTATCGATCCACCGCGCACCCTGAAAAAATTCCCGAATGCATCCTGTCCGTCGCAAAGCAGTGAGAACACGTCCGCATTGATATCCCTGGCGGAACTTATGACTGACTTGGCATAATGGCGTCTGAGCGACTCAATCCTCAACTTGAACTGCTGGGCCGACTCGAAGTCCAGAGCATCGGAAGCCTCCTTCATCCTCACCGTATACTGCCGGATTATTTCATTCACCCCACCGGAAAGAAGACGGACTATCTCCTCCACGTCTGCCATATATTCCTGCGTCGAAACGGCACCGATGCAGCATCCCTTGCATTTCCCTATATGGTAGTCCAGGCAGGGACGGAACTTTCCACGCAAGATGCTGTCAGAGGTGATCTTGAGGTTGCAGGAGCGAAGCGGATACTCCCTGCGGAAGAAGTCGAGCAGAGCACGGGCGTGCATCACGGAACTGTAAGGACCGAAGTATCTGGAACCGTTCTTCTCCACCCTGCGGGTCAGGAACACTTTCGGATACTCCCCGCCGGTGACGCAGATCCAGGGGTAGGTTTTGGAATCCTTGAGGAGTATATTGTACTTGGGCTTGTATTGCTTTATCAGATTGTTCTCCAGCAGAAGGGCGTCGGACTCCGAATCCACCACAGAATACTTGACTTCACAAATCTTGGAAACAAGCAGTCTAGTCTTGGTGTTCAGCCTTTCCGGAGAAACGAAATACTGTGATACACGCTTGAACAGGTCCTTTGCCTTGCCCACATAGATTACCGTCCCGGCGGCGTCATAATATCTGTATACGCCAGGAGAATGCGGCAGCAATCTGATCTGTTCCCTTATATCCAAAATCAAAAAACCGGTTCCGTTATTTGACGGAACCGGCGATAAATATAGCAATTTCCTGTGAAAATTACTTCTGAGCGTCTCTGCGAGGCTTGCGGTCACCTCCGCGACGGTCCCTGCGGTCACCGCCACGACGGTCTGAACGACCCTGTCCTGCTGCCTGGGAGTTTGCTGCTGCAATTGCTGCAGGAGTAAGATCCTGCTTGCCATA
>JAKSKG010000021.1 GCA_024401805.1 Bacteroidales bacterium | reverse complement strand
TCATAGCACCTGCCAAAAGAACCAGCATGGTGATGAATATGATACTCTTTTTCGCAGTTTTTTTGTTAGCCATATATATCAAGTATTAATAAACACACACTTTCTTATTGCAAATATAATGCTTTTAATCAACAACCAAACTTATTGCTTGAACAGTCCGGAAGCTTTATTGCGGTCAAAGACCAGAAGCTCAGTACCGGTTTCCTCCTTGGCAACGAGCGTAGTAAACAGCGACTGATACTGGAGTATGGCAGGATAAAGGTAAAGCTTCGTCGATGGAAAGTCAAGTTTGTCAAGAATAACGTAATCCACTTTGTCCTGAACAAGCTTCCTGATCACATCTTCAGCGTTGTTTGAGTAAAGATACCCGCAGGAAGGCTGCCCCGAGTAGAAATAGGTCATCTGGGGTTTTCTCGAACACACCATTGAATTTGCCGGGACTTCCTTCAGCATAGTCGATATTTCAAAGAAGTCCTGATACTCCTGAGAATACGGAGCTTTGGCCATCTGGTTCTGCTCTTTCAAGCCCGTTTTTGCCGTGAACAGAAGAGGGATGAGCAGAAGTGCCGGAAAAATTGCCTTCTCCCACTTTACATTCAAGGCCAGATTGATTACCCACCAAAGTCCTACCAGTTCCATAGCCGAGAGGAATGGCAGAATCGAAGTGATGTATCTTGATCCTGAAGGAGTCGGGAAGCTGGCGATGATTCCGATGGTGGCCACGAAATAGCCACCTACCATCCATCCGAGTCTTCCGATGCGGATGCATCCCATTACGATCAAGGCAACGATGATGTTACCGGTAAGAAATATCCAGAAGTTGTAGCTTGGTGCATCCGGATTAAACATCATGAATGGAGGAATACAGCTTGGCACAGCGTTGTACACCAGCATCTTGGCCGTCTCAAAAAACCTCGTGATGAATTCCGGCACAGTGATTGGGCTTTCTTCCGGGAACAATGGATTGACTACCGTCACCATATCAAGGTAACGCGTGTTAGAAAGACCATTCACCTTATTCCTGACAACCCAAGGGATGCAGCCGGCGGCAAATCCGCCAACCGTAGCAGCAAATGCCGACCAACGTCCCTTAATCAGGAAGAACAGGCAGACTCCCGCCAGAAGTGCCAGTCCCTGAGTGCGGACATGATAGTTCAAAACCAGAAACAGCAGCATCAGATAAAACCACTTGGACTTGATTTCTGAAGACTTGCCGGCACTTTCCCCGTTCAATTTCATCAGAAAGAACAGCACCAGCATAGAAGTCAGAAGGAATGATGACTCCGACATCATCATGGTAGAAAAATGAAGCAGCCTTGGCAATACAGCACCGGACAGTGCAGCCACAAAGGCCAGCGACGGCGGAAGGTTCAAGCTGATAAGGATAAAGAAAAGAAGCAGCAGTGAAACCAGAACGAACAGTTCGTTCATCCACTTCTGGGCGACAATGCTGTCGGTTATCACGCGCAAGGGGGTCATGAGCATAGGGTATGCCGGAGGAAAAGTGGACGTTTTCTCATACTCTCCGCTCCATGGCGTAGAATAGCCGTGGCCGTCGACAATGGACGAAGCGACCTGATAATAGTAGATGTTATCACCGTTAAGGTCCGCTTTCTTATCAAACGTATAAACCGAAGCGCACAACCATGTCAGCACTATGATACTGATATACAGAATATTAACTTTTTTCGTCTTACTCATTTTTTCGAAAACAAGATAGATTTTTTAGGAATTCCGGCTATCCGAGTATTTTCGAATGGATAAGTTTCCACTTCCATAGTCTGTATTCAATACAGACGCGGATAACACCAAGACCATAGACAATACTTCTTCTCAAATTGATTGAAGAAGCTTCATCAAAATACTTGGTCGGGCAAGTGACTTCACCGATTTCATATCCCTTTGCAAAGATTTGGGCTATAATCTCATTGTCAAATATGAAATCATCAGAACACTGATGATAGTCGATGCTTCTCAGCACCTCGGCGGAAAAAGCGCGATAACCCGTATGATATTCTGACAGTTTCTGGTTCAGAACAACATTCTGGCCGAAGGTAAGAAGGCGGTTCGCCACGTACTTATACCAAGGCATTCCGCCCTTTAGCGCTCCTTTCCCAAGGATTCTGCTGGCAAAGCATATAGGATACACATCCTCCGCGATCATATATGCCATGCTGTGTATGAGCTTCGGTGTATATTGGTAATCCGGGTGCACCATGATAACAATATCGGCACCCAGTTCAAGAGCCTTGTCATAACAGGTCTTCTGGGATCCCCCATATCCTTTGTTCTCCTCATGGATACAGATATGCTCAACACCCAGCTTCCTGGCCTTGTTCAATGTGCTGTCCTTGCTGCAGTCATCGGTCAGGATCACACCGTCCACGATATCGAAAGGTATTTCGGCATATGTCTTTTCAAGAGTCAGCTCTGCGTTGTACGCAGGCAATACAACGTATATTTTCTTCCCGTTGATCATATTGTGTAAAGTTAGCAAAAATTGGATAACTCCATTTATTATCATTCCAAGCATATTGGCTTCCGGGAGTATTTGTTATATTTGTATCTATGCTACGTAAATTCAGAATCGCGCTCGCGTCGGTATTCCTGATCGGACTGACCCTGCTGTTCATCGGCATCGGACATCAATGGTGGGGCTGGATGGCCAAACTCCAGTTCTTGCCTTCCTGCCTGGCCCTCAATACGGCTGTCATAGCCGGAATCCTGTTGGTCACCCTTCTTTTCGGAAGGATATACTGCTCTTTCATCTGTCCTCTGGGCGTGTTCCAGGACAGCGTGAACTGGCTCAGCAGCCGCCGCAAGGGGAAAAAGATGCGTTTCAAGTTCCACAAGGAATACAGGGCGGTCCGAGACCTGGTGCTGCTGCTTTTCCTGCTGGCTCTCATGTTCGGGGTGCAGTGGTTCATAGCCCTCATAGCCCCATACAGCGCTTACGGAAGGATGATACGCACTATCGTAGACCCTACGTCCTGGACAGCCGTTGCCGTTGCAGGAGGTACCCTCGCGGTGATTTTCTGCTTTGCCTGGTTCGCCGGCCGCGAGTGGTGCGCGGACATTTGTCCGGTGGGTACGGTGCTTAGCGTACTTGGAAGGTTCTCCGCCTTCCGGCCTGTGATCGACGAGGAAAAATGCGTGCATTGCGGTCTGTGCGGGAAGAAATGCAAGGCAAGCTGCATAGACACATTCAACAGGAAAATCGACTACGCCAGATGCGTGGATTGCTTCGACTGCCTGGACAACTGCAAGGCAGGAGCCATAAAGTACGAATTTGCGTGGAAAAGGCGCAAGGGATCCAAAGCCGTCGCCGAAGGCCGGGAGAATGACACTCCGGATGCCGGCAGACGCGCATTCCTGGCAGGAACGGCTTTCCTGGGCCTGTCCACTGCCGCAAGGGCCGACGGAGGCTTTGCCGAGGTCCTGCCCAAGAAAGTTCCGCAGCGAGTCGAAAGGCTGGTTCCTCCGGGAAGCGGAAGCATAAGGGATTTCTATTCCCGCTGCACCGCTTGCGGGCTCTGCATCAGCGCATGCCCGAACAAAGTTCTGAGGCCGTCTACAGACCTTGAACACCTTATGCAGCCACAGATGGGATACGACAAGGGCTACTGCCGTCCCGAGTGCACACTGTGTTCCAAGGTATGCCCTGCAGGCGCCATTCTGCCTATAGAGCCGGAACAGAAGTCCGTCATCAAGATTGGAACTGCCAAAGTCAACCTCGAGCTCTGCCTTGCATTCAACCACGAGGCAACCTGCGGCAACTGCGAACTGCACTGCCCTACCGGCGCTGTAAGAATGATCGAGAAAGACGGCCGCAGGATTCCGGTTGTCAACTCCGAACTCTGCATAGGCTGCGGAGCCTGCGAAAACCTTTGCCCGGCAAGGCCGCTGAGCGCAATAACGGTAGATGGAATTTCAACTCACAGAATCAACGGCTAGAATTATGGAAAGAAGAGATTTTTTGAAAATATCAGGAACAGGACTTCTGGGCGCAGCCGCAATGTCGGTTGCAGGATGCTCCAACAATTCCGGCCAGGCGGGGCAAGCGGTCGAGAGTCTCGGGAAAGTTGTCCGGAACTATCCTCAGGCAGGACTTCTGGGATTCGGAGCAATGAGATGGCCGATGATAAAGGATGCGGACGGAACCGACATAATTGACCAGGAAAAGGTCAACGAGATGGTCGATCTGGCACTGGAACACGGCGTAAATTACTTCGACACCGCCCCGGTTTACCTCCAGGGAAAGAGCGAAGCCGCTACCGGAACAGCTTTGCACAGGCATCCGAGAGACAGCTATATGGTTGCCACCAAACTGTCCAATTTCAGCGGGCCGTGGACTTTCCAGGCAGGCGTGGACATGTACCGCAGGTCCTTTGAAAATCTGCAGACAGATTATATAGATTTCTATCTCCTGCATTCCCTCAGCGGAAGAGAAAGTTTCCGGAAAAGATTCCTGGACAACGGACTCATAGACTTCCTGCTGGCCGAGAGGCAGGCCGGACGCATAAGGCATCTGGGCTTCTCGTTCCACGGATCACGCGAGGGATTCGACGAAATGATGGAAATGCACGCACAATACCACTGGGATTTCGTGCAGATCCAGATGAATTATTCCGACTGGTACTCTACGGACGGAGAGGAATCCGAATATATGTACACCCGTCTGGACGAACTGGAGATTCCGGTGGTGATAATGGAACCTCTGCTCGGAGGAAGGCTAGCAAACATTCCTGCCCCGCTTGAGGATATGCTCAAGGCTGTCGAGCCCGAAGCGTCGGCAGCATCCTGGGCATTCAGGTTCTGCGGAAGTCATCCCCGCATCTTCTGCGTTCTGAGCGGAATGACCTACAAGGAGCATCTTGAGGACAACCTCAGGACATTCTGCAACTTCACGCCTCTGGAAGAAAGCGATTACACCCTGCTCCAGACCGTTGCCGCAGGACTTGGGGACTACCATCTTATCGATTGCACCGACTGCAAATACTGTATGCCTTGCCCTTACGGCATAGACATCCCGGGGCTGTTCCAGTTCTTCAACAGACATATCACCCAGGGGACCTACGTGGCAAGCAGCGCTCAAAAGGACTACGACAGGATGCGCCGCAAGTATCTTACGGACTATGACAAGACCGTCCAGACAGTCCGCCAGGCAGACCACTGCTGCCGCTGTTTCCAGTGCCTGAGCAAATGCCCGCAGAAAATACAGATCCCCGACGAACTGCGCCGTATAGACACTTACGTCGAGGACCTCAAACAGGGAAAAATCTGAATCGGGTCAGAAACTGTAACGGAGACCTGCCAGGAAACTGCCTCCTATCGTTTCGGAGGCCAGCAGGTAGGTGAAATCGAGTTCGACTCCAAAGAAGTGAACCCCGGCGCCAACCGCCGCGTATGAAGGGATGGCCTTTTCGGAATCCCCGAAGTGATATCCTGCCCGCACGGAAGCGATGTCCGCAATATTGTATTCAGCACCGGCTCCTCCCATGATTCCGCCGTTGAAAAGGTAGTCGAACTCGGCATTGAGGGCAAGTCCGAACTGGAAGGAATAACCTCCGTCCAGACGTACAAGGGAAGGAAGAGACTGCTTTGTCTCTGTGCCGAAGTCCATCTTGCCGCCTAACCCGGCTGCCGTGAGGGAAGCCTTTACGGCATCCTTTCTGTATGCGACATATACGTCTGCTGCGACAGCCGAAGCGCTGTTGTCCGGACCGAGTTTCATTGAAACGGAATTCACTCCCGCCCCGACTGAAATCATATCGGCAATGACATAAGCCACGCTGCCTCCGATTATGGATTCGGACGGGGTGAAATTGTCCCTCAGGAGTCCGTTGCCATCCGTGATGGTGTAAGGCTGCTCACCAAATGAACGGTATTTAAGTCCTATGGCTACAGGGCCTATCTTTCCCAGAGCATCGACGTTGATCATTTTCGTGTTCGCCATCTTGGGGCTCCAGTTCATATATGACACTCCTGCATCCAACGTTTTCCCCTCCAGGGCAAACGTAGAGACATTATTGTCTGCAGTAAGGCCAAGTGACAGGGCCACAGGGTCTGCGGTAACGTTCATCGCCGGGAAAACCTGGGCGGACGCAACCGCACATACTGACATAAGAACTATAGACAACAATATATTCCTTTTCATATCTTGACAATTTTGTAGGCCATCTGCTGACCGTCATAATTAACAACCACGGTATATTCTCCGCTGGAGAATCCTGTCATATCGATTCTTGCAGGATTGAACGGATCTATGGTTATGCTCTCGCCAACCACCTTGGCTCCGACAGAATTGTATACTTCAACATCGGCCTGAGCCTGAACGCCCGTACGGACAGTGAGGAAATCGACTACAGGGTTAGGATACAGGTCCACTGCATTGTTCCCGTCCCTTACAAGCACCCTGAAGGACTGTGAAGCGGATTCGCCCCTGATGTCCGTGCCTGTAACCTTTACGTTGCAATAGCCGTAGGCCATAGGCGTGAGCGCGAATTTTCCGCCATTCTCCACCATATTGAAGATTGCCTTGTTGTCAAGTTCGATAGTGAAAGCCAGAGTTTCGCCGTCCGCATCACAGAAATAATCCGCAACGTTCAGTTCCGAAGTCACTGCCGCCCTTGAGTTGTAAATGATGTCATCAAGTGTCTTTACGGTTTGCGGGGCATGGTTCTCGAGCACCTTGACGGAAAGCTTGACGCTGTCCTGCGCGCCGTAGGCGTCTGAAGCGATGAACCAGGTGGAATAATCACCGGACACAGTTATTTCAGGACCGTTTACGGTAAGGAACGGTTTCTCGGAATCAAGCGTATCCAAAGTCCATCCAGGAATTGAATCCCTCAGCGCTACGGTAACGAAATGACCGTCGGGATCGCTGATGTTGAAATTCATCTTCACGCTCTCGTGAGGCTTGATAGTGGCCTCCAGCCCGTCAACAGCCTCGATAACGGGAATATTGTTGTCGGTCGTGTAGATGGTGATCTTGTTGGAAAGTCCGGACTTGTTTCCTGCCAGGTCGCTTGCAGCGGCAGCCATGTAATAGGTCTTGTTGAAGTCGAGTCCGTGAACCACTCCATTTAGGACGTCACCGGCCTTGAGGCCGTCGGTGTAGAAGCTTGCAAAGGACAGGCTTGCGTCGATCTTCGAGAACGAAGTCTCCGAGAAATAGATGTTTATGCTCTGAGGCACGTCGTCATCGGCGTCCTTTGGCACTTTCACGCTGAAAGTGACATTGTTGGAGCTTGCGGATGCCGCAAAGGAAGTAGGAGCCTCCGGCGCCTTTCCGCCGGTACCGGCAATGGCAAGGTAGGTGTTTACCAGACCTTTGCCCATATTATGGTTCTTGTTGAAGGACGAGATGTCCGTTGCCGTACTTTCGATAGCCTTGCGCAGGTCGGCAGGTGTATATCCCTTGCCCTTCTTGACGGAAAGGATCAGTGCGGCCACGCCGGATATGTGAGGACAGGCCATGGACGTACCCTGCATCCTTCCGTACTTGTCTCCCGGAAGGGTACTGTAGATCTCGGCACCCTTCTTGTAATCTCCACCGGGAGCCGCAATGTCGGCGGCAGGGCCGTAGTTGGAATAGTATGCCCTACGGAAATCCGGGCCTACGGAAGTGACTGTAAACATCTTGTCATAATTGCTGCAGAACGAATCCGAGTCACTGTTACCGGCCGCAAAGACGACAAGACCGCCCTTCATAGGTCCGGTCTGCTCACCGTTCTCGTCCACACCGGCATACTTGATGAAATAGTCCACCGCTGCCTTGAGGGAAGACGGAGTCTCTGAAACTCCCGTATATTCCCAACTGTTCTGGGAAATCACGGCCCCGTGGTCCGCTCCCCATTTTATGGCCGATTCACAGTTGCCCCACTTGTTGCCTACATATACCTGGCAGGACATTATCTTCACTCCCTTGACTTTTTTCTTGGAATTGCCGCCTGCAATACCGCAAAGTCCCTTGCCGTTGTTGTTGACGGCGGCTATTGTTCCCGCTACGTGGGTACCGTGGTCCTCGGAACTGATGTTATATGAATCGGTGGCAAAATTATAGCCATAGACATTATCCCCCTTCTGATCGGGATTGTGCCACATATTGTCCTTGAGGTCCTCGTGCTTGAAGTCCACGCCACCATCCACAACGCTGACTATGACATCCTGGTTACCTGTGGAAATCTTCTTCCACACAGGGACGACGTTGATGTCGCAACCGCTGACCGCCGTAGACAGAGAGCCGTTGTTGTAATAGTGCCACTGCTTTGGAAGCATAGGATCGTCGAACGGAAGAGTCCCGGAGGTGCCGGATTCTTCCGCGGTAACGGACGGTGAATCCTCGCGCGATAACACTACAGGGTTACCGACAAGCCTTGGCTGAGGAACCACTTCCATCTTTTCCACACCCGGGATCTGCATAAGCTGAGCAGCCGCAGTGGTTGCCCTGGTCTGTGGTTCATATTCCACCACATACCACAGATGCAGGCCCTCGGCCCTTGTTCTGGCCTCGAACTTGCCTGCAGGCGGGAAAAGACGCCTCATATGGGTTATCTGCGGACCCATGATGGACTTGACGGCCTTGGTCCGGACAACACCGTCAGAGGCGGACTGAGCCTCGAGCCGGGCAGCGAGATCCTCGCTCACGACAACTTTCATTGTGCCGCGAACGGTGTTCTGCTCGGATATTTCGGAGCCCCAGAGTTCCTCCGAGGCAATCTGAAGCTGCTCGGGAGTGAATTCGTCGAATGTATGAGCACATCCGGCAAACACTACAGCAGCCAACAACAACCAACCTTTCTTCATATTTCTACATTATAATATTTCAAACAATGACAAAAGGCTCTGAGGAGAAGTCCACTTGACCTTGTGGGACTTGTTCCAGGCCTTCCATTCCGCCTTGCGGCCGTCTCCGATATAATCCTGGACCTCCTTGGCGGTGGCTTTTATGAAAGCCTTGGGAGTCTTGAGGTAGTATGTGGTCTTGAGGGTAAGTTCCGCACCCTCGTCACGTGACTGCAGTATGAGCATATGGTTCTGGTTCACCTGGCCCTCGAGCTCGAATGAAGAGAGCTTTGTCGTCGCGGACGATGCCGAGGATGAGCCGTATGCGCCGCCTGTCTCGTTCAAGGCACCGAAGTCCCCCAACCGGGCGCAAAGGACGAGGTTCGTACCGTCTTCCGCCACCACCTTGTACATCCCGCCATCCTGGGCGATATATTTGTCCTCACCTATCACTACCATCAGAATGTCTGCAGGAGCCGCCTCCTTGATGATCCCATTGTCAATGAAATGAAGCCTGGAGTGGGCGCAATGGATATTCACCTTCTGTGGAAGCTTTGTACCCTTAGTGGTATATATGTCCCCGTCGCAGAAATCCGGGTAAATATACGGCCAGGTAGATGTAGGCGTATAGTCCGCAGCAAAGGCGGACAGGGCCAGCAACAGAGCCGCAGCTGCGGCAACAAGTCTTTTCATAAGCAAAACTATCTTTCAACAAAGATAATAAAAAAGAAAAGCACTCCGAAAAAGGGAGTGCTTTTCTTGAAAACTATATCTGTTCCCGCCTATTTAGCGAAAGGGAAAGACTTGTGTGCAGGAATTGTGAACGAAGGCCTTACAGCTGTAGGAGCAACCTCAGGCTCCGGGATTTCGCAATCATCGCTTACCTTCTCAAGGTAGCCCAATACCACCTCCAGCCATCCGGCATATGAGAAATCAGGGCTGTAGGCTGCTATCTCAAGCGGCTCGTCTGAGAAATCAAGGATACCCTTTTGAGGAACGGCAAAGTGGAGAGTTTCTCCATCGTAAGTCTGCAATGCTACGTAATACTTGCCACCGTAGATTCCGATAATGCTTGGCTCAAAGTCAACAGTACCGCAATCCAAGTCAAAGTATCCCGGAACAGGCTTAGAACCGAGCAGTGTCACCGCGGTTGGAGGGAAGAATACATTGGCTACCGGGTCAAGTCCGTAAATGCAGACATTATAATCCGGTTCCTCAGGATCATCATAAGGAGCAACAATGATATTTTTCAATATCGTCCCACCTATAGGACCTTCTGAATACTCAATTGCAAAGAGATTGTATGTACCTGTAATATCCTCAAGTTCATATCCGTAAGACATAAGAGCGAAATCCTTGGCCTCGAACTCGGCGTTCTCGTTGCCCCAGATATCCTGATACTCGCCCTCGGCTACCTTGACGGATACAGTTGCTCCAAAAACAGGAGCTTCCTCTATCCAAGCCCAAGTGGCGTTAATACCGAAATACTGCTGCATCTGCGCAAAAGTATAAAGGTCAGATGCTGTGTATGAAACCTTGCGGCCACTGCCCTCAGTGAAAACGACCTCGATATCTCCCTCACCGGCAACAATAGTTTCTTCATCTGCAGGAGCTATTGCGAATGAGAATGAAGACCAGTCAGAGAATACAACCAATGTATCCTCCGGGTATTCAGAGTATGAATAATCCTCTTCTGATACACCACCGAGAACGAATTCCCAGTTTACGTTGTCGTATGCCTCCCAGATTACATAGTCATCCAAAGCAAACTCACCTTCATCGTCTACATAAGCCTCGATGTCGTCCCAGGCAACGTTCTCGCCACCTACGGCATTCTTTACGATACCGTCGGTATAGCTGATGGCAACGACTGCTCCAGGGATTGCGAATGCCTGAGGTACAGGTATCACTACCCAACCGTCTTCGTCTATTGAAAGGCTGTCTGTAGGGATCTCAAGAGAGAATACAGGCTCGAACTCGCCGCTTGGCTTAGGAGTATCATTGACACCAAAGAAGTTTGCGAACACGTGACCTTTTCCGGTGAGTTCAACAGGATCGTCGAACTGTACGTAGAAAATCATTGAAGTAGTATCGACTTCAGTGTCGTAATCTGCCCAATCCGGCTTGGTCTCGTCTGTGGTCTTCTTGGTCTCCACAGCAATCTCCGATACAGCACCCATAGCAGTGTTTGCCACTGCATAGATGGTATAGGTGGTATTAGGATCGAGTTTCTTGGCCTCGATAGTAAGAGTAGCCTCGTCGGAAGCCTTTGCAACTTTGGAAACAACTGCCGCACTCTTGTAAGCATTGGAAAGGAGACTTTCTCCTGAAAGTTCGTCTGCCGGACCTGGAATCACTGCAAAAGCATAGTAATCTGTATTCTGTGCAGGTGTAACGGTAGCAACAATGCTATAGTCACCTACAGACGTCACGCTGATAGCAGGAGCATTGACTGAATCCAGCACTACCGGGGCGTCAGACTCGAATTTGACGCAACCGGAGAGCACTAATGTGCTGATTGCAAGAATTGAAAATATCTTTTTCATAACTCGTTCTGTTTATTAGTCCTTTACAGCGGTGATACCCGGGTTGATGACCTCGAGATTTCCTGCAGGATCGATGTAAATCCAGATACCATATTCAGTTCCGAAATCAAGTCCCTTGACAGTACCGTCGGCATCCCTGACAATAGCGATATCCATTGAACCGTTGTCATATCCGCCGGATCCGTCGAATCCGAGCAGGATTACAGGCATAGTTCCACTGTACTTATATTCAGCCTCCTGGCCGAATGGAAGATTGATGCTTGTCATATCGTCATTGACAATACCATAGTACATCGTATCGTCGTCAGCCCATCCGGACAAGCCAAAGATATTGAAGAACCACACCTTATGATCATCAGCTGCATCTTTGCGGACTTCCATCTTGAATGTCTTCGGTCCGTTAAAGTAACTAACTGCAGATGCAGTGTATGAACCAAGGATAGGAGTAAGAGGGTGATCGATATCATTGATTGTAATGACACAGGTGTTTGCAGCTCCGGTTGAAACAGTTGCACCCTCGTTAAGGACAATGTTGAACTTGAGGTCTCCGGTATATTCACCGTCCGGCTGGACTGTAACCTCTATATAATCCGTACGCTTATCGCTGTTGAAAGAGAGCACGCCGGAAGTTGTGAGAACAGTGAAGTTCACACCTGCCTTTGCCGCTTTTTCCTCAGGTTCGGTTACGGTGAAGCTTATTGTCTCTTCAAGACCCTTTACAGAAGCAAGGGTAACAGGGATTCTGAGGGTATCACTGCTGTCCTCGCTGATAGTGAATGCAGCCTTGTCGAAAGCTACGAATGCATTCGCATCATCAAATACGGCCTCCTGGTTAAGGTTTTCGCAGGATGCAGCAAGCATTCCAGCTGCCAGGCCCAAAAACATATATTTGAAAATTTTCTTCATAACGGCTCAGAATTATTCGGTTGTTGTGGTATAACCCTCGTTCTGAACAAGGTTTTCGTTAAGATTCATCTCACGCTTAGGAATAGGAAGAGCCCATTTGTAGCTTGGGAACTCAACGTTCTGGTTAGTGGAAATGAGAGCGAAATTGCCACCGTTGCGAACAAGAGATTTGCCCCAGCGTGCAAGATCATAGAAGTAGTGACCCTCCCAGGCAAGCTCCTTGCGGCGCTCGGTCTGGATGTCTACATTACCTACAGAATTGTAAGGAGCAGCACCACGGTTGCTGGTTATCACGTTAATGTCCTTGACGGCGGTAGAACCGGTCTGGGCACCGTGAACGGCTGCCTCTGCCCTGTTGAGATAAAGTTCTGAAAGACGTATGATCACAACGTTGTTGCAGTCAGGAGCGGCATTGTCGCCCTTGCCGGCATACTTTGTTGTCCAATGGCATCCCGGAGCCTTTTCGAAATCACGATAAGTCTCGAGGCGGATGTCTCCTTCTTCATAGAGTCCGAGGAGTTCGTCGCTGACCTGAGGGTCACCGTATCCTTCCGGATTGGTAAGCCAAGAGATATCATCCCAGTTTCCGTACGTACCGTTAGAGCGCTTTCCGTAAACCTCGAAGATAACCTCTCCGCTGCCCTTGTCTGCTGTCCATACGTCTGGATATTCCTCGGCGGTCCACATCTTGTACTTGCCGCTCTCGATAACCTTGGTAGCATAATCGGCTGACTTCTGCCACTCACCCATATAAAGGTAGATACGGCTCAGAAGGGCCTGGATAGTGTAGATGTTGACTACAGAGCAAGGGTCCACGCTGGACTTGCGAACATAGGTAGGGTCGATGATTTTCTCGGCCTCGAGAAGGTCTGCAATTGCGAAGTTGTAAACCTCCTCGACAGTATTGCGTGCAGGCTTTGCGTCTGACTCGGTGTGGAATACGTAAGGAACGCCAGGGCTGTCCTTCTTGTAGGTATAAGGCTGGCCGAACTGAAGAACGTTCTCGATGTGGGCGAAAGCTCTGAGGAAGAGACACTCTGCCTTGAGGTTGTTCTTGTCCTGCTCTGAAGCCTCGATAGCATCAAGGGCGTCGATCACGTTGTTGACAGCAGATGCCGTATAGTAGCAATATGCCCACATAGCGGTATTGGTGTTGTCGTCTGTATAGTTCCAGTTGTAGCCCTGGGTGCAGCGGTTGGAGTTCACAGCAGAGCTCTTCACTCCGTTGCCTGAACGCATTTCGTTCTCGATGACACGGTCTGCGCCCCACCAACCTGTTGATGAGATGTAGTAGTATGCTCCGTGAACAGCCTTGTCACATCCTTCATAGTCTGCGAGGGCTATCGCGTTGGAGAGTGAAAGTTTTGGAGCTCTCTCGAGGAAATCCTTTCCGCAAGAAGTAGCGCTAAGAATTGCTATTGCTCCGAATATATATGCTAATGTCTTTTTCATAACTGTCATTTTCTTTAGAATGATACTTCTACACCGCCGATAAATGACTTGACCATAGAGTGTGCAGCACCCATAGTATATCCATAGGTACCGAGCTCAGGGTCCATCGCAGTTACACCGTGGAAGGTGTAAGGATTGAGGGCACTTACATAAACCTTTATTCCGTTCATCTTGATCTTGTCTGTGATGGTTGAAGGAATTGTGTAAGAGAGAGTGACGTCCTTGATACGGCAGTAGCTGCCATTCTGGAGGAATCTGGTAGAGTAACCTACATAGTATGCTCCAGGGTTGTCTGCAACAGGCTGAGGAGAAACTCCCGTATCACCAGGCTTTGTCCAGTAGTTGAGGGCAGCTGTTGTGGTGTTGACAGTCATATCGTAACCGTCATCGATGTAATTGTTGGTGTAAACCACCTTGTTGCCATATACGAACTCAAGGAAAGCGCTGAGGCTGAATCCCTTCCAGCTGAGGCTGGTGTTCACGCCACCGGTAGCCTTCGGCTCAGGTGAGCCGCAGTAGATGTAACGTGCCTTGGTACGGTCGGAAGTGAGTTTGTCATCTTCTGTCCACCAGAGTCCTGCACCTGTTGAAGGGTTGACTCCGTACCAGTCTCTAAGATAGAAGGTGTAGAGGCTCTTGCCCTCCACGATACGTACAGGAGTGCCGCCATTGGAGCCGCCGGCACGGCTGTCGGATGTCTCGAGGAACTCGGAACCGCCAAGGTCAAGAACCTTTGAACGGTTGAATGCGATGTTTCCGCCGAGTGACCAAACGAAATCGTTTGTTCTTATCACGTCACCATCCAACTGGAACTCGAGACCCTTGTTTGAAAGGGAACCGATATTCATGAAGTTGGAACCGAAACCTGTTGTATAAGGAACCTGCTTGCTAAGGAGCATATCCTCGGTGATACGTGAGTAAACGTCGATGCTACCGGAAATTCTGTTGTCGAAGAATCCGAAGTCGAGACCTGCATCCCAGGTCTTGTTCTTCTCCCAGGAGAGGTTAGGGTTGTCCGGAGTTGAAGGAAGGAATCCTATGCCTCCGTTGACAGTTGCGGAACCGTAAACGCCATAAGCCCTGTAAGCGGAAATGTTGTTGTTACCGTTCACACCGTAGCTTGCGCGAACCTTGAGCTGGTTGAGCCAGTTCTGAGTAGACTTCATGAAGTTTTCGTTTGTAACTACCCAGCTTCCGCCGACTGACCAGAAAGTACCCCATTTCTTCTTGGAACCGAAGAGTGAAGAACCGTCGGTACGTACAGATGCCTGAACGAAATACTTGCTTGCGAAATTGTAGTCTGCCACTCCGAAGAATGAAAGCATTGACTCGTCTCCGAAGCTGTATTCGACCTGATCATCCTCCGGAGTGGAAGTTGTAGGATAAGGGATGGCTGGATCCACGTTAGGGCTGTAACCGCCGAGCAGTTCGAACTTGTCCGTCATAGCCTCCTGTCCTGCAAGTACCCTTACGGAGTGGTTGCCGAACATATCGTTGAAGGTAATGGTATTGGAAGTGGTGTAACGGATATCATATGACCAATAGTTGAAAGCTGCAGAAGTTCCCTTGTGAACCTTCGGATCCCAGTACTGACGTGAATATTCACCCAGATACTCAACTCCGTCGGTGGTCTTGAATGAAAGGGACTGGATAGGCTTCCACTCGAGGTACATATTACCCTGCAGACGATACTCCTTGTCATTGTAAATGTTGAGGGAAGCATCTGCGCGAGGGTTGGTACCGCTGTTCTCAGAAATATCGGTGTTATATGAACCGTCCGGATTGTACATTGGAGTCCAAGGAAGGATTGACCACATTGAATACTGAGGGTTGCTGTAATAAAGGTCACCCATCTGACCGGAATTGGAATCGGAGTAGCTTACACTGATTCTTGCACCTGTCTTGAGTTTCTTTGTAAGGGATGCATCTGCATTCACACGTGCGGTGAACCTCTGGAAATCGATTCCATAGAACACACCTTCGTTTTTGTGATATGACAGAGATGAATAGTATGAAGACTTGTCGTTTCCTCCGGTAGCGTTAACCTCGTATTCCTGGAGAGAACCCTGCTTGGTAAGTTCCTTATACCAGTTGGTGGTACCGTCTGCAAGCAGAGACTGAGGATAGTAGTAATCAGAGGTAGGATCGTCCGGATTGTAACCTGCGTTGATAGCGGCTACGCGGCGGTACTCGAGAAGCTCGGCACCTGTAAGAGGACGGAGGTTGTTGTCGTTGATAAGGTCCTGAACACCGTACTTTGCACGTGCTGTGAATTTGGCCTTTCCGCTCTTTCCGCTCTTTGTGGTAACGAGGATGACACCGTTGGCAGCGCGTGAACCGTAAACGGAAGCTGCAGCTGCGTCCTTGAGGACGGTGATGGACTCGATATCGTTAGGGTTGAGGAAGGTAGAAGATGAACCGCCGCCCACACCTGCGTTGGACAACTGACGGAAGTCCTGTGCCATTACAGGAATACCATCGATAACCCAAAGAGGCTCGTTGCCTGCATTCAGGGATGATGTTCCACGAACGCGGATCGTAGATGTTGAACCAGGCTGGCCTGATCCCGAGGTAATCTTCACACCTGCCATCTTACCGGCAAGCATCTTGTCTACTGAAGTAACCGGAGCTTCTGCAAGGGCGTCTCCCTTGAGAGAAGTCACGGAACCGGTGTTGGCCTCTCTGCGGACCGTACCGTAAGCCACGACGATTACGTCCTCCAGCATCTCTGTGTCGGATTCCAGAGCCACGTTGATCACTGTCCTTCCATTGACATTGATCTCCTGATCCTTGAATCCTATTGTAGTGAAGCCGAGAGTCGCGTTTGCAGGAACATTGATCGAGTAGTTACCGAAAGCGTCGGCTACTACACCGTCAGACGTTCCCTTTACGAGAATGGCTGCTCCAGGCAGAGGTTCCCCGTTGGAACCGTCTGTCACGACGCCGGTCACGGTGATGTTCTGTCCATAAGCCAGAACACTCAGCAACGCAGCGATCGCTGTGAAAAAGATTTTAACTTTTTTCATAAGTTGGATTTTTTGTTAAACAATAATTTATACTAACTACTTTTTTAGTTATCGGAATACACCTGTCCCGTCCCATAAAACGGGAATTGACACGCAATGTCGGAATAAATATTTATTTATGCAAACTTTTTTATCTCTATAATACTGATATATAACCGCTTCTATTGGGCATTATTCAGCAATAACAAAACAATAATAAAAAATTTGGTTTAGAATTATAAGTAAAATAAGCGTGTTTACTTATAATTCTAAACCAAAGATAGAAATCTGTACTTCTATTCTGCGCTTCCCGCTACCAGATCAAGTATTTCCGCCGTTATTTTTTGTTGACGGCCCTTGTTGTACTCCAGCGTGAGTTCCGAAAGAATGTCCTGAGCGTTGTCCGTGGCTGTTTGCATCGCCACCGTGCGTGCAGCGTGCTCCGCGGCGGCGGAATCAAGAAGCACCGAATAGACCTTCAGCCCCAGGACCTGAGGCAGAAGCGTTTCCACTATTCCTGCAGCAGACGGCTCAAGTATGTATTCATCGGATGAAGCGCAGCCGTCTTCCTGCCCGCCGGAATGTTCCAGCGGCAGATATTGCTCCTCTACAACCTCCTGACGGGCCGTACTTGCAAAATGGTTGTACACGAACACCACCTTTGAGAACTCACCGCTCCGGAACCGGGCTGCCAGCTTGTCCGCAAACGCCGAAGCCGAATCAGGCGAAGGCTTTCCGATAAGCTGTGACAGATCCTCTTCCTGGGCAAAACCGGCGCGTCTGGCGGCATCTGCCATCTTGCGTCCTATGGCAATGATGCACGAATTTTCGCTGGCGGACGCCAGGGCGATGGCTGCCTTGGCCACGTTCACGTTGAAAGCGCCGCACAGGCTGGAGTTGGAGGCAACCGCGACTATTGCAAGTTTGCCACCTTCCGACGGGCGGCACAGGTCATTGCCGGTACCGGTCCGGACCTCGGAGAGGATTTCTTCGAGAGCCTTGCGATAGGGCAGCATATTCTCAATGGCCTTCTGCGACTTGCGCAGTTTGGAAGAGGCGACGAGTTTCATCGCCGAAGTGATCTTCAGAGTAGACTTGACGGAACCTATCCTGTCCTTTATTTCCCTCAGAGATGCCATTATCGTTCAAGTTGCAGGCAGATATCGGAAGCTACGTTCTCTATGACGGAGATTTCGTCCCCGCCTACTTTCCCTACGGAAAGGGCATCCAGCACGTCCTGATGCTGCAGCCTCAGCCTTTCCAGGAAAAGTTTCTGGAAGGCGGAAACCTGGTCTATGCGAATGCCGGCCATCAGAGAATGGGTTCCGCAGTACAGGATTGCCACCTGCTCGCCCACAGGCATAGGGCTGTATTGAGGCTGGATGAGCAGCTGGTTGTTCTTGCGGCCCTTGTCCAGAGTCATTGCAGTGACCTTGTCCATATCTGAAGAGAACTTGGAGAAAGCCTCCAGTTCATTGAACTGGGCCTGGTCTATCTTCAGTGTTCCGGCAACCTTCTTCATGGACTTCACCTGGGCTGCACCTCCGACACGGCTGACCGATATGCCCACGTTGATGGCAGGTCGGAAGCCGGCATTGAACAGGGAAGATTCCAGATATATCTGTCCGTCGGTTATGGAAATCACGTTCGTAGGAATGTATGCGGACACGTCTCCCGCCTGTGTCTCGATGATAGGCAGGGCCGTCAGGGAACCTCCGCCCCTGACTTTGCCTTTCAGCGATTCCGGAAGGTCGTTCATCTGTTCGGCAACTTCCTTCTGGTCGATGATCTTTGCAGCACGCTCCAGAAGCCTGGAATGCAGGTAGAACACGTCTCCCGGATAAGCCTCGCGGCCGCTCGGGCGTTTGAGGATAAGGGAAACCTCGCGGTATGCGACCGCCTGCTTGCTCAGGTCATCATACACCACAAGGGCATGGCGGCCGGTATCACGGAAGTACTCTCCGATTGCGGCTCCGGCAAAAGGAGCATAATACTGCAGAGCGGCCGGGTCGGCGGCGGTGGCTGCGACCACTATGGTATATTCCATGGCCCCCTTGGAACGCAGTGTCTCTACGATAGATGCCACTGTAGAGCCCTTCTGCCCTACCGCTACATATATGCAATATACGGGATCACCCTTGAGGTAGTTCTCCCTCTGATTGATGATTGTGTCTATGGCGATTGCCGTCTTGCCCGTCTGGCGGTCGCCGATGATGAGCTCGCGCTGGCCGCGGCCGATCGGAATCATTGCATCGATGGCCTTGAGTCCTGTCTGGAGCGGCTGTGTTACCGGTTCGCGGAAGATGACTCCCGGGGCTTTGCGCTCCAGAGGCATCCTGACCAGTTCTCCCTCGACATCACCGAGCCCGTCCAGAGGCGTTCCGATAGGATTCACCACCCTTCCGAGCAGCTTCTCACCTACGGGGATGCTCGCAATGGTTCCGGTCCTGCGGACTCCCATTCCTTCCTTCACCATATCGGTAGGGCCAAGAAGAACGGCACCGACGTTGTCCTCTTCGAGGTTCATCACAACGGCCTTGACTCCGCTGTCGAATTCCAGGAGTTCCCCGGACTCGGCGCTCACCAGTCCGTAGATTCTGGCGACACCGTCACTGACCTGAAGCACCTTTCCGGTTTCCTCGTACTTGAGCGAGGTGTCCACACCCTTGAGCTGTTCCAGAAGTATTTCCGAGACCTCGCTCGGTTTTATGGTATTCTGCGACATTTCTATATTAATCGTGTGTTTTTCTCAATAAACTGACGGCGCACCGCCTCTATGCGGCTGCGCACGCTGGCATCCAGCCTGTATTCGTCCGTGTCGAATACGAAACCGCCTATGATGTCCGGATTAACGACCTCGGTGAGTTCGACTTTGAACCCGGTCTTTTCCTTCACTATGGCAGAAAGTTTGTCTCCAAGCCCCGGAGACGGCACCGCCGTCACCAGACGGGCGGAAACTATTCCTTCTGAAAGGCGGTACTGGCCAATGAAACTGCTGAGCACATATTTCAGATGGTCCAGGCGTCCGTTGGCGGCAAGAAGGGACACCAGCTTTTCAAGTTCAGGTTCAAGCCTCCCCGTCTGCGAGTCCGGATTTTCCAGAAGCGCCGCAGCCTGGGCACAGACCTGCGCGCCACGGCCTGTCTGCTGTGTTAGCAGAAGCAGGGCCTTGGCATAACGTCTGGAAACTGCACCCGTATTCATAGGCTAATTCTCCCTTTCAAGTCTTGAAGCCTCGTCGACCATCTTGTCTATCAAGGCCATCTGCTGGCGGGAATCATCCAATTCCCTGCGGATTATCTTCTCGGCAATGTCAACGGACAGAGCGGACACCTGGCTGCGGATATCACGCAGAGCGGCTTCTTTCTCGGCTGCAATCTGCGCCTTTGCCTGCTCCATTATCCTGGCGGCCTCTTTCTGAGCCTCCTGTTTTGCGGACTCTATGATGTTGTCACGGGTCTGCGATGCTTCCCTGAGCATCTGGGCCTGGTCGCGGGAGGTCTGCTCCAGAAGCGCTTTCTGCTGCTCGGCAAGGGTGGCGAGACTCTGCTCCGCCTCCTTGGCCTTGGCAATGCTCTGATTGATGCGCTCGCTGCGCTTGTCAACCATTCCCGTAATGAGCGGGAAGCCGAATTTTGCCAGGATGAAGAAGACGATGCCGAAGATCAGCGTCATCCAGAACAGCAGTCCTGC
>JAKSKG010000020.1 GCA_024401805.1 Bacteroidales bacterium | reverse complement strand
TGACGTTGTTCAGCATGACGTTGGAAGGACAATACAACTATAGGTCGAAGTCGAAATAGGTGTCCGGGAAAGGCTCGTCTGCAAGGGTGAAGTGCCACCACTCACAGTCGTATGGCTTGAATCCATGAGAAAGCATTGCCTCTCTGAGTATCATACGGTTATGATACTGCTCCTCGGTGATGGGCTTCACCGCACCTATTTCCTGTCCCGGCAGCACATCCGGATGGGACGCGATCCCGAAATAATCGAAAGTACAGCCCATGTCGACATCCCTGCCGGCTGCCATATCGAACAAAGTCAGGTCAACGGTCGAACCGCGGGTATGACTGGATTTCCTGGCCACATACTCCTGAGGAACAAGCACATCCTTGTCAAGTTCCGGATAGAAATACTGCTTCATTCTGGTATCAAGCGTGTCCACCGCCCACTTCATGAAATAATCCACAGCCTTCTGCGGACGATAACAATCATATATCTTGATACGATACCCAAGAGCAAGGAGTTCGTCACTTACCACCTTGAGGCTGTCCGCAGCCTGGCGGGTAAGTACCGCTACGGGATGATCATACCCCGGAATCCTGTCCCCGATGAAATTGTACGTACAATGATAACGAATATCCAGCATGGCATCCGGAATCACGTCCGTAACCAGGACAAATCCTTCTTGAAGTTGCGCTGTTCTGCAGGACGACAGCGCCAGCATTGAAATCAGAAACAGTATATACCTTTTCATAACCTGGCCATTTTCAAAAGCGAGCCGAATTCAGCAAGGTCACGGCACACGAGGTCCGGACGTATTTCAGAAGCAAGGGAAGACAGATTGGAAAGCGTGGTCTCACCGGAAAGAACCAGCACGCTCAAAGCCCCGGCATTAAGTCCCGAAGCAACGTCCGTGTACATCCGGTCACCGACCATTGCAATCTCGGAAGGAAGTATGCCCTTGTCACGCGCTATCGTATACAGGATCTGAGGGTCCGGCTTGCCCAGAACGGCATCCGGCCTGCGCCCTGTGGCATATTCCAAAGCCGCGCATATGGACCCGCAGTCCACCAGCACTGTATCCTGATCCGTAGGACATACCCTGTCCGGATTGGTAGCTACATACGGCAGGCCCTTCTTTACCCACCAGGCCGCCTTGCAGAGCCGGTCGTAGACCAACGTCCTGTCAAAAGCCGCCACAACAGCCTCTGGGTCGTCATATACAGACTGGAATCCAGCCGCCTCGAACTCGGAAACCATACTCGGAGTACCAAGTATGAAAAGCCTGCGGACTCCGGGAAGATTGACCTTGATGTAGTCTATGGTCGCCTCGATCGTAGTATACATATTGTCGAGTCCTGCCCTTATTCCCATCCCGGAAAGTTTGTCAAGATACGCCTTACGGCAACGTGACGGATTGTTGGTCAAAAAAGAATAACCTATCCCGGCGGCCTCCAGGTCCTCCAGGAAAGGCAAAGTATAAGGAAAAAGCGTGTCGCTCAGGTATATGGTTCCATCCATATCCAGAGCGACATGCTTAACTTGCAGGAGTCTTTGTCTTAACTCTTCCGTCATTTATTTGCGGACAGCTGCGATTCCCGGCAGTTCCTTTCCTTCCAGAGCCTCGAGCATTGCGCCGCCGCCGGTTGAAACATAACTTACCTTGTCTGCATATCCCATACGGGTAACTGCAGCCACTGAATCACCGCCTCCGACCAGAGTATAAGCTCCGTTTGCAGTAGCCTCTGCGAGATCCTCGGCAATCTGGAGGGTTCCCTTGGCGAATGATGACATCTCGAACACGCCTACAGGACCGTTCCAGAGGACAGTCTTGGAAGAAGCGATTACATCCTTCCATATCTTGAGAGACTTTGGACCGGCATCCATTCCCTCCCATCCGTCAGGAATCTCGTGTGAAGGAACTATCTGGGTTGCAGACTCGTTGCTGAACTCGTTGGCAACAAGAGTCTCGACAGAAAGATAGATGTTGACACCCTTCTGCTTTGCATTCTCAAGGATAGAGAGAGCCTCCGGGATAAGTTCATCCTCGTGAAGGGAATTACCGATCCTGCCGCCCTGGGCCTTGATGAAAGTATATCCCATTCCTCCGCCGATGATAAGGTTGTCCACCTTCTCGAGCATATTCTGAAGAACGGCAAGCTTGCTGCTGACCTTGGAACCTCCGATGATGGCGGTGAAAGGATGCTGTGCATTCTGAAGCACGTTGTCGATAGCCTTGATCTCGCCCTCCATAAGGTAACCGAACATCTTGTCCTGAGGGAAATAATCAGCGATGAGAGCCGTTGATGCGTGTGCGCGGTGAGCGGTTCCGAATGCATCGTTGATATAGCAGTCCGCATAAGAAGCGAGCTTCTTCACAAACTCCTTCTGGCTGGCCTTGACAGCGGCCTTGGCCTCTTTCTTCACCTCGTCGGAAGCATCCTCGGCAAGTCCTCTTGGCTTGCCCTCCTCCTCGGCATAGAAGCGGAGGTTCTCGAGCATCAGAACTTCACCCGGCTTGAGGGCTGCTGCCTGGGCGTCTGCTGCCTGGCAGTCGTCGGCGAACTGAACCGGAACGCCCAGCTTCTCGCTTACGTGGGCGACGATATGCTTGAGAGAAAACTTTGCGTCAACTCCCTTCGGACGTCCGAGATGAGACATTATGATAAGGGATCCGCCTCCCTCGAGCACCTTCTTGAGGGTAGGGATGGCCGCACGGATGCGGGTGTCGTCCGTAATCTCGAAATTCTCGTTGAGAGGAACGTTGAAATCGACTCTGACAATTGCTTTTTTACCTTTGAAATCGTAGGTATCTATGTGCTGTTGCATAAAAATATTGTGATTTATAGATTTTTCCAGTCCACAAATTTAACAAATTTCTGCATATCTTTGCACCATCTATGGTAGAATATCCAAGCAACAACTGGAAAGATTACGAGTTGATTGACAGCGGGAGGGGTGAGAAACTCGAACGCTTCGGTCCGTATGTGCTTTCCCGTCCCGAGCCCAAGGCCCTTTGGGACAAAAGCCTGTCCGACTCCGAATGGAAAAGGCTCACACACACCAGTTTCACTCCCGGTGCCGGATTCGGCAAGGCCGGGAAAGAGGACAGCGGGACCTGGAACCGTCTCAAAAAAATGGACGACCAGTGGTATATACGTTATCCGGGCCTGGCGGAAGGCTTGAAATTCGACCTCAGGCTGGGGCTGACTTCATTCAAGCACGTCGGTGTGTTTCCGGAGCAGGCTCCCAACTGGGAATGGATATTCGACAACGTAAAGCAGCAGGGCGGACATCCCAAGGTCCTGAACCTGTTCGCATACACGGGAGGAGCCTCTCTTGCCGCACGTGCAGCCGGAGCCGACGTGACGCACCTCGATTCTGTCCGCCAGGTTGTAACCTGGGCCAGAGGGAATATGGAAAAGAGCGGCTTCGACGGAATCCATTGGGTAGTCGAGGATGCCCTTAAATTCGCCAGACGGGAAGCCCGGAGAGGCAATGTCTACCAGGGAATCATACTTGACCCTCCTGCATACGGGCACGGCCCCGACGGAGAAAAATGGAAACTTGACGAAAGTCTGTTCGAAATCCTCAAATCCGTATCTTCGATACTGGCCCCGCATAACAGCTGGATGGTGTTGAACCTGTATTCCAACGGCTACTCGGCAGCCCTGGGAGAGACGGTGGTCAAAGAAGCGTTCAAGCCGAGTTATGGCAAAATAGAGAGCGGGGAACTCGCATTGCGTGACCGCAATTCAAAAGTTCTCCCGCTCAGTATCTACGTAAGGCTCAAGAGGTAGCCCCTGTCATTCGCCCAAGGCATTGTTGAGAGAGGTCAGAAGCTCCAACGCCTTTACAGCGCTGCCTCCTGTCTTCATTATGTCTACGAGGTAATAGATGTAGGTGGTGGCCGTCTCGAAGTCTTCCTTGTACAGGTCATAGAAATCCCTGTAGAAAACAACGTCCTGGATGAGTTTCTCTCCGAGTTCCATTGCAAGGTCCTCGGCCTTCTGCCTTTGTCCCAGGGTGTAATAGTTGCCAATATGACCCACTACCATATAGTTGTTGCCCGTGAAACCGAGCGGAATTCCGTCCAGAGAATAACTTCTGGTAGCATACAGGCTCTTGTCCAGCATCTCCAGCGCCCAGTCGGCATGTCCGGTTTTCATAAAAACGTCCGCACAACTGAGGAAAAGGCCCCTTACGGACACTACTCCCAGCGTGGTATAGTTGTTCTGATAATCCACGAAATAGTCATCTCTTGCCAGGTTGTCCCAACTGAAGTTACGTGTCATCAGACGGTACAGATTGTCCGGATCCACAAATCCCTGGTCGGAAGATTCCGGATGGTTCCTGATAGGGATCAGCTTGTGCGAATAGCCCTGGAACTCCAGATAGTCCTTGATTCCCACGTTGATGTCTCCGCCGTAGCTGAGGAAGTTGATAGGGCGGTCCCACTGATAGTTGGAAAGAAGGTCAAGCATGAAGATGTCCGGTTTGCTCAGATAATCCTTTCCTTCCGGAATGGTGAGTATTATCTGGTCAGGAATCTGATCCGCATACTTGGCATCCAGTATTCCGCTCTTTATGACGTTTTCCTTGTTGACAGGAACGGATATCCTGCGTGAGGCAATATAATCGCACTTGTTGCCGCTGCTGAGGCTAAGTTTCACGTCCGGGTGACGATAAAGGGTCATCACATCCTTGATGCTCATCACCTGATTGCGGGTGTCATAGATAGGAACAATCTCGTTGGTACCGTACAGATACATCTCGTGAGGGACTCTGAGATCCAGTCTTGGAGAATTGTTGGAAGCCCAGGTCATCTGGTCTATGTGCCAGTCCGTTCCCAGGAGGGAAGTATTGCAGATCCTGACATCGTTACGGTACTCCTCGACCTCCTGTGCATACCACAGAGGGAAAGTATCATTGTCACCGTGAGTGATGAGGATTCCGTTTTCTCCCACGGAATTCAGATAATTCCTTGCAAGTTCCACTGCCGTATACCTGTTGGAACGGTCGTGGTCATCCCAGTTCTGCTGGGCCATGAGAACAGGCGCACTAAGGCAGGCAACAGCTGTCGCTGCAGCGACAACGGCCTGTCTGCGCCCTTTCAGGGCATCGCTTATCCAGGTATAGATGGCTGCGACGGCGATTCCTATCCAGGCACTGAAGAAGTAGAAGGAACCCGCATAGGCGTAATCCCTCTCCCGCACCTGGTATGGAGGCTGGTTCAGGTAGAGCACGATGGCTATTCCCGTCATGAAGAACATCAGGAACGTAAGCCAGCAGCCCCTGCGGTCCCTGCCGTACTGGAAGAACAATCCGATAAGGCCGAGTATCAGAGGTATCAGGAAATAATGGTTCTTCCCCTTGTTGGAAGAGAGTATTTCCGGAGCGTTGCTCTGGTCTCCCAGCCTTGCCTTGTCTATGAACCCTATTCCGCATTCCCAGTTTCCGTAAATCGGATTGCCCGGGGTAGGAGAATGAATCTCGTTCTGGCGGCCTGCGAAATTCCACATGAAATAACGCCAATACATCCAGTTCATCTGGTAATCGAAGAAATATGCCAGGTTGGCACCCATCGAAGGGCGTTTCTCCTTTGCTCCAGGAACAAGGCGCCCCTTGCCCTGGGTATAGCTCTTGTAGAATTCCTCGTACCTTCCGTCCGGGGAATCGCTCCACATCCTAGGGAACAGCATCTTGCCCTCCGGCTTGTATTTTGCCTGCACAGGGCTGGCAACCTTCTTGTACTTTCCGTTCACGGGAGCCCAGTAGCTGCCCGTCTCGGCCTCATAAGGAGCACCGTAGTACTGTCCGTAGATCAGAGGCGTGGAGCCGTACTGCTCACGGGAAAGATATCTGACCAGAGTGAAGGCGTTGTCCGGCTGGTACTCGTTGGTAGGAGTCTTGGCGCAGGAGCGTATCACGTCGAAACTGAAGACGGAGAATCCTATGAGTATGGTCGTGAGGCACAACAGGGCCGTATTCAGGAACACCTTACCCTTCTTGAGTGTCTTGTAGACACCCCAGAAACAGAGTCCCAGAAGAGCCAGCACAAAGAATGCGGCGCCACTGTTGTACGGAAGCGAGAGCACGTTCACAAAGAACAGGTCCACATAAGCGGCCAGCTTTGGAACCACAGGAATGATTATGAACAGGATAATGGCCAGAATCACAACTCCTATTCCGAATATCTTGAGGAAATCCTTGGTTTTAAGATTCTTGTTCTCGTTGCGGCGGTAGTAGAACATGAATACCAGCGCCGGGATTGCCAGCAGGTTGAGCAGATGCACGCCTATGCTCAATCCCATAAGGAAAGCAATGAGCACTATCCACCTGTTCGCGTGCGGTTCGTCCGCGATGTCGTACCACTTTGTCATTGCCCAGAATACCAGAGCGGTGAAAAGGGACGACATTGCGTATACCTCACCCTCTACGGCAGAGAACCAGAATGTGTCCGAGAAACAGTATGCCAGAGAACCCACCACGCCGGAACCTATTATGGCTATGGTCTGGGCCGGGCTGTATACGCCTTCCAGAGGGCGGACAATACGCTTTACAAGCCATACTATGGTAAGGTACAGCAGGAAAATCGTGAGTGCGGAGCAGATCGCGCTCATCGCATTCACCAGAACTGCCGCATGCATCTTGTCCCCGAACAGGGTAAAGAATCTTGCAATGAGCTGGAACAGCGGGTTTCCCGGCGGGTGCCCCACTTCCAGTTTGTATGATGACGCTATGAACTCACCGCAATCCCAGAAAGAAGCGCTCGGCTCTATGGTAAGCAGGTAAGTGATTGCGGATACCAGAAGGACGCCCACGGCGCCCAGACGGTTCCAGAAATTAAAACTCTTATGATTCATAATCGAGCAAAGATACAAATGAATTTCCTTATCTTTGCAAAAATTGTCCCAAAGGATGCTGGTGTACTCTACTAACAAAGAATTTTTCGAGCAGCAGACCGCCGGTCAGGAACAGGTCAAGACTCCCGAACCGTCGCGTCAGAAGCTCATTGTACGCATAGACAGGCGCTGTCGCGCAGGCAAGCAGGTTACTCTGATCGAGGGATTCACCGGAACTCAGGAGGACCTTGCCGCTCTTGCCAAGACCCTGAAGGTCAAATGCGGAGTCGGAGGTACTGCAAAAGACGGTGAAATCACTATCCAGGGAGACCTCCGAGACAAGATTGTTTCCCTGCTTACCGGAATGGGATACAACGCCAAAAGGGGTAACTGATGATTGACGGACCTTTCCTGAGCGGCACTCTTGAGATGCCACAGAGCCTCGCAGATGCAGCATTCCAGGCAGAATTTGTCTGGAACGGAGTCCTGTTCAACAGAATACTTGCCATTGCCTGCGTCATACTGGGAATGATAGTCATTTCCGATACGGTACAGATTTTCCCGCGCCTTGTCGACTGTATTTTCAGATGGAGAGCCTGTCTGAGCATGGAACATAGCCTTGGAGACGCCAGGG
The DNA here is from genome assembly GCA_024401805.1 of Bacteroidales bacterium. GTDB lineage: Bacteria > Bacteroidota > Bacteroidia > Bacteroidales > UBA932 > Cryptobacteroides. The sequence continues at coordinate 13,270 of JAKSKG010000020.1, read as the reverse complement.
CACGCAATTCGGCAGCTTCCGTTTCCATTCTGGCCTTGAGCCTTGTCACCAGCAGATATTGCCTGTACGGCCCGTCGTTCCTCTTTATGATACCGGAATGGAGCATGACGCTTATCTGCATAGGTGTTGTCATCTCATATTTCCTGCTGAGGCTGGTTCTGTTCCTGCTTCTGAACATGACATCCCTGCGCGGGGACGAGAGGAAGGCCGTTATCCATTCCAGTGCAACGTTCTGCATACCGACCACGGTCATGATGCTTTTCACAATGGCTCTGCTCGATGCATGCGGGGCTCCGGACGGAAGCATAAGGGTTGCGCTGATCGCCGAGCTCGGGCTCGGATGGCTCATATCCCTGGTCAGGACGGGACAAATAATAGGGTCCCATTATTCCGGTTTTACAACTTTTTTGTACCTTTGTGCCCTTGAAATTTTACCTGCCGCAGCTGTTGTTGCGAGTGCGTTGGTTTTGTAGTGCAGCAATATGAAGATTCTAATATCACAGAATTCTCCGTCAAACATGACTCCATACTCTGCCTTGACAGAGAAATTCGGGGCTGATTTCGAGTTCAATCCCTTTTTCAAGATAATCCCTCTCTCGTCCAGGGAATTCCGTGTCCAGAGGCTCAATCTTCAGGACTATACCGCTATCGTTTTCTCGTCCCGCCATACGATCGACGCATACTTCGCCCTGTGCGACGAACTGCGCATCAAGGTTCCGGAAACAATGAAATATTTCTGCACGACCGAGCTCGTCGCAACTTATCTGCAGAAACACATCGTCTACCGCAAACGCAAGATCTTCTTCGGGAATGGAACCATGGATTCCGTAATGTCGCTGATAGGGGACAAGCACAAGGGCGAAAAATTTCTGATAACCATGTCCGAGGGCTCCTCGGCCGATTCCATCACCGCCCTTTTTGACAAGGCCGGCCTGGACTACAAGACCGCGGTACTTGTGCGTCCGCAGTCCCAGGACCTCCACTCTCTTGATCTGAACACCTACGACCTCATTGTCCTGTACAATCCTTCCGACGTAAAGTCACTTTATGAGAATTTCCCCGAATTCACGCAGGGGAACATAAAGTTCATAGCCTACGGCAAAAGCATAGTCAAGGCAATGGAAGATGCAGGATTGTCCATAGAAGTCAACGCTCCTACCGCCGAAGTGCCTTCAGTCGCCAGGGCGATAGAGCTGTACCTGCAGCAGAAAAAGACAAGGAAATGACTCCGGAACGGCCCAATACCCTCCCGAAGGAAGAACGTCTGCACGGGAAAACCGGCATCACGGCCCTGATGGAAAAAGGGCACTGGTGTACGGAAGGCCATCTGAAATACTGCTATAAGGCAGGGAACGACTGCTCCAGGGAAGGAGAGCCGTACTGCCGCATAATAGCAAGCGTCCCCAAAAAGATTTTCAAACGCGCCGTAAAGCGCAACCTTCTCAAGCGCCGCATACGTGAATCATACCGCACCCGCAAAGGGATACTCTGCGGGAAGGATATGGATATCCTTTTCGTATATTCTTCGTCGGAAATCGCCACGTCCGAACAGCTGGGTTCCGAGATGGAGGCCATCCTGAACACCCTGGCCACCAAATGAACCATTCAGTGGCACGCCTTGGAAAAATACTTTCTGCACCTTTCATTCTGCTGATCAAGTTCTATCAGCTGTGCATATCCCCTTTCACCCCGGCGAGCTGCCGGTTCACCCCAACCTGCTCGCAGTACGCGTTGGAAGCATTCCGAAAATACGGGCCTCTGAAAGGTTTCTACCTGTCCCTCAAGAGGATACTGCGCTGCCACCCCTGGGGAGGGAGCGGCTATGACCCTGTTCCCTGAGTACTTCTCAAAGATAGAATTCACGGGTAAGGGAAGCGTATTCCCCGCTTCTTGAATTCCCCTGCTGGAGTATGAGTTCTTCCTCCAGGACAGATTCCCTCTCCCGGCTGCCGAAGCTGAATTCGGCAATTATCCTGCGCACCTTCTTGGCCGCAGTGGTACGGATGCGCATCAGACGGAAAAGTTCAAGGGAGAATGAAGCCGCAGTGCGGACCAGAGCGGTCTCCGACTCGGCCGGAAGAATAAGGGACAGCCTGCCTCCGCTTGCCAGATTGCCGGCTGCAAAGGCACATATCTCCCGATAGGAGAGGCTCCCGGTATGGCGGGCGGCGGTTTCCCTTGCATCGGGGTTCACGAGCGAATTGTCGTAGTATGGAGGGTTGGAGAAAATCAGGTCGAACTTTCCGGAGGGCACATACCCGGACAGAGGGCAGCATTCCGCCCTCAGCTTGGACGCCCAGGGGGATTCCCTGAAATTCAGGGCTGCCTCGGCTGCCGATGCGGGGTCTATGTCTATGGCATCTATCCTGTATGGCGGCAGCGCCCCTGAGCTGGAGCCGGTAGAGATGTCTGAAAGCCTCTGCGCAGCCATCAGCGCTATCACCCCCGTCCCCGTACCTATATCCAGAAGGAACCTGTCCTGCTTCTTGAGAGTCATTGCGGCACCCAGGAGTACGGCATCGGTCCCGACCTTGAGGGCGGAATCCGTATTGTGAACGGAAAATCTGCGGAATCTAAACAAAGAGTCCATCACGCATGGTGAGGGTGCGGTCACACAAGGCGGCAAGTTCCGGATCGTGAGTGACGATTATGATAGTCTGGCCCAGGCGCTCGCGCAGGGAGAAGAAGAGATTGTGTATGTCCTGCTTGGTGGCGGAATCAAGGTTCCCCGTAGGTTCATCCGCAAGCAGGACTGCTGGACTGTTCACAAGGGCACGTGCAATCGCAATGCGCTGCTGCTCACCTCCGGAAAGTTCCGAAGGCTTGTGGGATGCCCTTTCCGAAAGAGAAACCAGGGAAATGAGTCTTTCTGCCTCCGCCCTGGCATCCTTGCGGGATTTTCCTGCTATCATTGCAGGGATCATTACATTTTCGAGAGCGCTGAATTCCGGAAGGAGGTGATGGAACTGGAATACAAAGCCTATGTTCCTGCCACGGAACGCGGCCAGTTCCCTGCGGTCCAGTGCAAGTACGGAAGTGTTGTCTATGACAAGGGATCCGCTGTCCGGGGTGGAAAGGGTGCCCAGAATCTCGAGAAATGTGGATTTCCCTGCTCCGGATGCGCCCATGATGGCCACGACCTCGCCCTTTTCCACAGCAAGGTCCACGCCTTTCAGCACCTTGAGATCACCGAACGATTTCTCTATGTTTCTTGCTTCCAGAATCATAACGTTACCGTGAAAGCAGTTCTTTTGCTTTTTCCGCAATGTTCACCGGCTCGAATCCATAGGCCATCATAAGCTCCGACGGCGAACCGGACTCTCCGAACCTGTCCCCTCCGTTTACAAAAGACATTCTGCAAGGAGAAGACGCGGCAAGGACCGCCGCCACCGACTCGCCAAGGCTTCCTGCCATATTGTGCTCCTCGGCTACCAGAACGGCTCCGGTCTTCTTTGCGGATGCCATTATCGTCTCCTTGTCCAAAGGCTTTATGGTGGCGACGTTTATCACCTCGGCGCTTATCCCCTGCTCTTCCAGAATCCGGGCTGCCTGAAGACATTCCCAGACCAGATGTCCGTAGCAAAGTATGGTCAAATCGCTTCCGGTGGTCATTACGTAGGCCTTGCCTATCCGGAAAGGCTCGTCCGGGTCTGTGAAGTTCGGGACCGCAGGACGGCCGAACCTCAGATATACGGGGCCAATATGCCTTGCGACGGCCAGAGTAGCGTTTCTGGTCTGATTGAAGTCACAAGGGACTATGACCGTCATTCCGGGAAGAGCCCTCATAAGGGCTACGTCCTCCATTGTCTGATGGGTAGCTCCGTCCTCTCCCAAAGTGATTCCCGCGTGGGACGATGCAATCTTGACATTGGTATGGCTGTAACATACTTCCTGTCGCAGCTGGTCATACACGCGAGCCGTCACGAACTCTGCAAAGGAGCCTATGAACGGAACCTTCCCCGTGATGGCGAGTCCTGCGGCGGCACCTACCATATTGGCCTCGGCGATTCCGCACTGGAAGAACCGCTGGGGGAATTCTGCGGCGAACGCGCCCATCTTGACAGAATCCCTGAGGTCTGCGGCAAGAGCCACTATCTGCGGGTTCTCTCTCCCGGCCTGGAGCAGGCCTTCCCCGAACCCGCTGCGGGTATCCTTCTTTCCCTGATCTGTATATTGTTTCATACTAGTAATCCCCCAATGTCTCTTCCAACTGAGCAAGCGCCTGGGCGCATTGTTCCTCTGACGGAGCCTTGCCGTGCCATTTGTTGGTTCCTGCCATAAAATCCACTCCGTGGCCCATCTCGGTCCGGAACAGTACCATCTTGGGCTTTCCGTTCCTGCTTACTGCAAGAGAGAAAGCGTCCAGAATGGACTGATGGTCGTGGCCGTCCGCCAAGATCACGTCCCAACCGAATGCGGCCCACTTCTCTTCCAGGTCGGAGATACCGGCCACGTTGGCGGTAGGACCGTCTATCTGCTGGCCGTTAAGGTCCGTGAACGCAATAAGATTGTCCAGTTTATGGAAACTTGCCCACATCCCGGACTCCCACACTTCCCCTTCCTCGCTTTCGCCGTCTCCAAGAAGAACATAGACCTTGTGGGTGTCACCGTCCATCTTCTTGCCCAAGGCTATCCCGGCTGCGGTTGCAAGTCCCTGTCCCAGGGAACCGGAAGGCTTGAAAACTCCCGGAAGAGCATCCGTCACGCAAGGGTGGCCCTGAAGCCTGCTCCCGAACCGGCGCAGGGTGGAAAGCTCGCTCACCGGAAAATATCCTGCCCTGGCAAGTACGGAATAATAGACAGGCGCAAGGTGGCCTGCAGAAAGTATGAATGCATCCTGCCCCTTGGCGTCCCTGGTCCAGGTGGCCGGATTGTGCTCCATCACTCCGAAATACAGGCAGGTCATCACGTCCGCTATGCTCAGAGACCCGCCGGGGTGACCGGATCCGGCGGAAGTGACCATCCTCAAAACATCCCTGCGGACCTGAGTGGATATCCTGCCGAGTTCTATGGTATCAGTCATAAATATTCCTATTGTTTAGCAACAACAAAGTTAACAAAAAAAGACTTATTTTTTAATAATGACTATATTTGTGATATGGACATGAAACACATAAGGAATTTCTGCATCATAGCGCACATAGATCACGGCAAGAGCACACTGGCCGACCGTCTGCTGGAACTTACCCAGACTCTGGCCCAGCGCGAAATGGAGGCGCAGGTTCTGGACGATATGGACCTTGAGAAAGAAAAGGGCATCACCATCAAGAGCCACGCGATACAGATGGTGCACAGACACAACGGGGAGGGATATTGCCTTAACCTTATCGACACTCCGGGCCACGTTGACTTTTCCTACGAGGTTTCGCGCAGCATAGCCTCCTGTGAAGGGGCGCTCCTTGTGGTTGACGCTTCACAGGGCATCCAGGCACAGACCATATCCAATCTGTATATGGCCATAGACCACGGTCTGGAGATCATCCCCGTCCTGAACAAGATAGATATGGATTCCGCGCAGATAGACGTTGTCACGGACGAGATCTGCGATCTTCTGGGCTGCAGCCCGGATGACGTGTTCAAGGTTTCCGCCCGCACCGGACTGGGCGTTGCCCCCATACTGGATGCAATAGTGGAGAAGATCCCTGCGCCTGTAGGTGATCCCGACGCTCCGCTCCAGGCCCTGGTGTTCGATTCGGTATTCAACCCTTTCCGCGGAGTCATTGCATATTTCAAGATCAAGAACGGCACCATCCGCAAGGGGGACAAGGTCAAGTTCTTCTCGACCGGAATGGACTATGAGGTCGAGGAGGTGGGGATACTCAAGATGAAAATGATTCCTACCGCCATGATAGGCTGCGGAGACGTAGGATACATAATCACCGGCGTCAAGAACGCAACGGAAGTCAAGGTGGGCGACACCATCACCCATCTGGAGAATCCCTGTGCCGAGGCGATCGCCGGATTCGAGGAGGTAAAGCCTATGGTGTTCGCCGGAATGTACCCCGTACAGGCGGACAAGTTCGAGGAGCTGCGCTCCGTTCTGGAGAAATTCCAGCTCAACGACGCGTCGTTCGTCTACGAACCGGAGAGTTCTCTGGCCCTGGGCTCGGGATTCCGCTGCGGATTCCTGGGGCTGCTGCATCTGGAAATAGTACAGGAAAGGCTTTTCAGGGAATTCGACATGGACGTTATCACCACCGTGCCCAACGTATCGTACAAGGTATACTCCACCCAGGGCGGAGTGGATGATGTCCACAATCCTTCCGGACTTCCGTCCCCAACGCTCATCGACCATATCGAGGAGCCTTACATAAGGGCGCAGATAATTTCAAAGTCCGAGTTCTTCGGTCCTATCATGAAACTCTGTCTGGACAAGAGAGGTACTCTGGTGAGCCAGCACTACATCACCGCAGACCGCGTGGAACTCAACTATGACATGCCTCTTTCCGAGATAGTTTTCGATTTCTATGACAAGCTCAAGTCCATTTCCAAGGGATATGCTTCATTCGACTATCACCAGACGGGCTACCGTCCTGCAAGGCTTGTGAAACTGGACATACTTCTGAACGGAGAACCTGCCGATGCCCTGTCCACCCTTATTCACGAGGACAATGCATATGACTTCGGGCGCAAGATGTGCGTCAAGCTCAAGGACCTGATTCCGCGGCAGCAGTTCGATATCCCTGTCCAGGCTGCGATAGGTGCGAAGATCATTGCCAGGGAAACTGTCAAGCAGGTAAGGAAGGACGTGACCGCCAAGTGCTACGGAGGAGACGTCACCCGCAAGAGAAAACTGCTCGAGAAACAGAAAGAGGGAAAGAAGCGTATGAGGCAGATAGGAAAGGTCCAGGTCCCTCAGTCTGCATTCATGGCCGTTCTGAAACTCGACTGATCCCTCCCGTTTATGAAAATCACTCTGCTCACAGTTGGGAAAACGGACATTCCCTGGGTTAAGGAAGGACTGGAAATGTACCTGTCCAGGCTCAGGCATTACGTGAATTTCGAAATCAGGGAGATTTCCGAACTCAAGAAAGTTTCCGCATTGAGCAAGGAACAGATAAAACAGAAGGAAGGAGAACTGATACTCAAGGAGACAAAGCCTTCCGACGACGTGATACTCCTCGACGAGCACGGCGGGGAATACCGTTCGGTCGAGTTCGCGGAACTCATCGGAAAGAAGATGGCCCTGTCATCGCGGGACATTGTGTTTGTCATCGGAGGGGCCTACGGATTCTCGCAGGAAGTTTATGCCCGAAAGGATTCCATGCTGTCCCTTTCAAAAATGACTTATTCGCATCAACTGGTGAGAACGGTTTTTGCAGAGCAGTTATACCGGGCCTTCACAATCATCAAGGGTGAGCCTTACCATCACGAATGAAAAAGGGCAATAACATAGTTGCCGCCATCCTGGCCGGAATCAGCGTATTACTGCTGACCATAGCTCTTGCCGCCCCGCGTATGCCGGGGGACACCGACACGGCATCCCGTAATGTGGAACGCAAGATCCAGAGACGTCTCAAGCTTCTGGAGACCTATGTGGAAAGGGACCAGCACGAATTGCCGCAGGATATGGTTATTTACCGCTACACCTCGGACAGCCTGACCGGATGGTCCAACCAGTTCCCTGTTTTCAGAGACGACTTGAGTTCCTCGGCAGTGTTCCCAAGGCTCAACATCAGGGGGAGTTCCCCGTTGAGCGAGGTGGGGCCTTCGTGGGGATTCTTCAACTTCGGGTCAAAATGGTATCTGGCCAGGAAATACGAGTCCGGGGGCAACACCGTCATAGCCGGATTCGAGGTTATGGATTCGCAGAACCAGCACGTATTCAACGGTGTGAACCCGCATCTGGACTTGTCCGACCGGTATTCTGTAAAACCTCTGACTTTCAGCGGCGGGAGCGCCGTTTCCATTAACGGGGTTCCCCAGTTCAAGGTGTTGTACGATTCCCTTTCCGGGTCTCCGACCGCCGATGCAGGGCTGATCTTCTTCGCATTTGCATTCTTTACGGTTGCAGCCATACTGTTCCTGCTGTCCACCCGTACACTTCGCCGGTCGGCTGCAGTTTCCGTTGCAATGCTTATTGCAATGGGCGCGCTCTATGCCTGGGGCTATTCCGCCCAGGGCGAATACAGGATATTCTCCCCTACCCTTTATGCGGGAACCGTTCTGCATTCTCTGGGATCCGTGATCATAGTCAATCTGGCCGTCCTCATACTCTCCCTGAACCTGTATTTCGTCCGGCACGACCTGCATACCCGCCTCAACACCCGTTCACTCAAGTTGGCGGGACGCATTGCGGGAGTTGTATGGATCGCCGGTATCGCAACCTATGCATTCTTCTCGCTCAGAAGCATCATCCTGAACTCCAATGTCACGATGGAGATATTCAGGTTGGGCAGAATGAGCATCTTCAGTTACCTGGTACTCCTGTCCTACATTGCGATGCTGTTGAGCATCCCTATGGTCTGCAAGATAATCAAGTTCCCTACTGGAATCTTTTCCTCCCGTGGGAAACTGGTCTACTCCCTCACGGTGTCCTGCTTCATAGTTGCGACGGCAGCCCAGCTGGGCTTCCGCAAGGAGCAGAACAGAGTTGCCGTCTGGGCAGACAGACTGGCTCTGGACAGGGATATAGCGCTGGAACTCAAGCTCCGGCGCATAGAACAGCAGATAGCCTCCGACCTGTTCATCCCAACGCTCAGTCTGCTGGACAATGCCCAGTCCACCATCCAGAACCGCATCACGGAGATGTATTTTGCAAGGGAATCCCAGTCCTACAACGTTTCCGTATACCTAATCCCGGATAATGCCACACCGGAACAGATTGCATTCTTCAACGACAGGATAGCGGGCGGCGAACCTATCGGGGACAACTGCCGTTTCCTGTATTCGGACACAAGTTACGGCATGCCGAGGTACGACGGAATGTTCCTGTACTACATCCAGAATGCAGGCATACTAAGGATGGTTCTTGAAATAGAACAGAAGGCCGGGGGCAGTTACAGGGGGTATTCCGGATTGCTGGGAATCAGCTATTCCGGCAGGGTCAATATCCCTTCCAGATATTCGTACGCAAAATATTCCGGCGGCGATCTGAAGCTGTTCAAGGGTAGTTACGCCTACCCTACCACGATGAACGAAAGATTGTACAAAGAAGTCTATGATGGAGAGGTCACCACAGTTTCTTCCGACTCCTACCGGCATTTCTTCAATACCGTAGGATCCGACGAAGCTGTGATCATTTCCCGCCCCAAGACCAACATCATGACTTATGCGATCGCCACGGTGTTCATAGCCCTGGTGATGTTCCTGCTTTTGTCCCTGTTTACTTTACGGCCTCACCGCCGCAGAGTCGAGGAAAGGTCCTACTACAAGAACAGGATAAACGCAGTGATAATGATATCGCTCACCCTGGCGCTGGTCGCCATGGCCGTAGTCAGCGTGATGTTCGTTTCCAGGAGCTATCAGGACAACCTGCAGCGTCTGATGTCCGAAAAGATCAACGCAGTCCAGTCGATGATATACAGCCGGTTCGGTCCTGTGAACTCTGCCTCGGGATTCCGCTCCGGCAATATGCAGGCACTGCTGAAGAGCGTCAGTGACGACGTGGAATCCGACATAACCATCTATTCTGCGGACGGGCATCTGGTGGTCTCTTCAAGCCCTGTAATATTCGAGAGGATGATACTCGGCGGACGTGTAAATGAAAAGGCATACGAAAGCATAATCCAGAGCCATAAACGCTATTTCATAAACAAGGAAAAGATAGGCAGGCGCTCATACTACAGCATGTATGCGCCTCTGATCGGAAGCGACGGCCGGATATCCGGCATAATCTGCTCTCCTTATACCGAGGACGGATATTATTTTGAAAGGGATGCCACCATGCACGCTCTTGCCATCCTGACTGTTTTTGTGATACTTCTTATCATCGCAAGACTTATGGTGGTGGCCGTGATAGGCAGAATGTTCAAGCCTATTGCGGAAATGAAGCACAAGATGCTGTCTGCAAACCTCGATTCCCTGGAATACATTCAATATGACCAGCAGGACGAGATACAGTCGCTTGTGAGGTCATATAACAGAATGGTGAGCGAATTGTCGGAAAGCACCAGGCGCCTGGCCCAGGCAGAACGTGAAAAAGCCTGGAACGGAATGGCACGCCAGGTTGCCCACGAAATCAAGAACCCTCTGACACCTATGAAACTCCAACTGCAGAGGCTTGTCCGGCTCAAGCAGAAGAATGCTCCCGACTGGCAGGAGAAGTTCGATGACATGGCCAAGGTTTTCCTGGATCATATAGAGATTCTGAGCGACACCGCCAATGAATTCTCAAGTTTTGCCAAGCTGTATACCGAACCTTCTACTGAAATCAATCTTGACAATGTCCTGCATGAGGAAATCTCCCTGTTCGACAACAAGGACGGGATAAGATTCGAGTACATAGGACTACGGGACGTTGTTGTAATGGGGCCTAAGCCTCAGCTTACCAGAGTATTCTGGAACCTTGTCAACAATGCCGTCCAGGCTCTCGAAGGAAGGCAGGACGCCCTGATAAGGGTGTCACTCAGGCATTCCACCACAGAAGGGTACTATGACATAGTGTTCGAGGACAACGGTCCCGGAGTGGCGGACGAAAACGTAAGTAAACTGTTCACCCCTGATTTCACTACCAAGAACGGTGGCTCCGGACTGGGCCTGGCCATTTCCCGCAGTGTCTTGGAAAAGTGCAACGCCACGATCAGCTACAGCCGCTCCTTCACACTGGGAGGGGCCTGCTTCACCATCGTATATCCAAAATGATCCGGGAAGGGATTCTCTTTTATTTCAACGGAACGATGAGGGATTTTTCTTCCCCGTATACGTACTTGGACTCATTGATGCCAACAAGTTCTATTGCGGCACGGTAGAACACCTCCTGCCCCGGAAGGAATTTTGTCCAAGGTATTACGAGGTCGTCAACTACGTTTTTCATAATGTACGAGTACTCATAGGTTCCCGGATCGCTTACGTATTCATTGCTGGTGAATATTCCTGTCTTATATGTGAGTCCCGGTTCGGTCCCTACAAGTATACCGTATTTACAAGGGGTGTTGCCGTCCCCCTTGATGGTGAAAACGGCATTGAGGGTGAATGTCTTGAATGAAACGTCGGTGGCATCAAGTGTCTCGGCAGTGGCGCTTGTGCGGCCCACGTCCGATTTCGTGCAGGATACCGATGCGACAAATATCATTGCGACTGCAATGGCTGAAAGGATTCTTTTCATGTTTTTCCGGTTTGCTTGCTTCAAACTGCGATAACGTGCAAATATAACAAAAAAAACAAGGACCTTCCTGAACGCAATTATTCCTCTCTTGTGAAACACATCATCGACTTCTGTGTGAACAAGTTTTTTGCCTGCATCATAGGCGTTCTATGCCTTGGGTTCGCCCAGATTTCATATGCCAGAGTCGAGACCGACTCTCTTTCAAGCAAGGTGCTCGGTTCCGTTGTCAGATACAACGTGTATCTGCCGGAAGGATACGACAGTTCCGTCCATTATCCTGTCGTCTACCTGCTTCACGGCCTTACGGACACCTACAGGACCTGGGTTGAAAGCGGACGCGCAAACCTTGTTGCAGACAGGCTCATCGCATCGCAGGAGTGCGTCTCTTGCGTGATAATAATGCCTAATGCCGGAGGAGCTCCTTCTGCAACAACCTGGAACGGTTATTTCAATATGCCTGGCTGGAACTATGAAGATTTCTTCTTTACCGAATTCATTCCGGCGATGGAAAAGAAATACAATGCGGGAGGAAGCAAGGAGCAAAGAGCCGTAATGGGGCTGTCCATGGGCGGCGGAGGCAGCGTGGTCTACTGCCAGAAGCACCCGGACATGTTCTCTTCCTGCTATGCCATGAGCGCCTGGCTGGACAACAAAGAGAACAATGTCACTCCTCACAAGGGGAAGATTGACTGCCTGTACTATGTGTGCAAGTCAGTTTGTGACAATTCGGCCCTGGATTTTGTGAAGAATGCGGATGAGAAAGCCATCGAAGGACTGAAGACGGTAAAATGGTTTCTGGACATAGGTGACGATGACTTCCTTCTTGACTCATCGTTCGAATTATATTCTATATATCGGAACAATGGAATCAAATGCGAATTCAGAGTGCGTGACGGTATTCACAACTGGGAATACTGGCATTCTGCACTGGAAGAAGCATTGCCTTTCGCGTCAAGGAATTTCAGATAATCGCAATGAAGACCATATTCATAACCGGAGGTTCCACGGGGATAGGAGCCGCTTGTGTCAAGAAATTCATCTCGGAAGGATGGAATGTCTGCTTCATGGACATCAATGTCGCGGAAGCGGAACGATTGCAGAAAGATGTCGAAAATCCGGACCATCTTCTATTCGTAGAGGGCAACACCAGATCCAGGGCGGACATTCATAAGGCGGTGGCCGCAGCGGTAGAACGGTTCGGTTCGCTGGACAGCGTCTTTGCCAATGCCGGCATCCATCGCAGCAACACTCTGCTCAATGTCAGCGACGAAGAGCTCGACCTTATGATCCAGACAAATATCTACGGAACCGTAAACACTTTGCGCGAAGCCGTTCCGGAAATAATCAAGGCGGGAAAAGGCTCCGTTGTCATCAACGCGTCCGACCAATGGTTCATAGGAAAGGCCCATAGTTTTGTATACGGCCTCACCAAAGGGGCTCTGGGCCAGATTACCAGAAGTCTGTCCATTGATCTGGGACCGCAGAATATCCGCGTGAACGCCATCTGTGCCGGAACCATAGCCACACCTCTTGTCGACAATCTTTTCAATCGCTGTGCCGCAGCGGAAAACAAGACTGTGGACGAATGTTGGGAAGAGGAGAACAAACTCTATGCAAGAGGATCGGCGGGCAAACCGGAAGAGGTTGCGGAGCTGGTCTACTTCCTTGCCGGAGATTCATCCAGCTTCTGCACAGGAGGCCACTACCTTATCGACGGCGGCCTTGTGGCCAGATAGGCCAAAACCAGCTGCTCGCCATTGAAATCCGGTGCCTCGGGCGGGAATCGATATTCCTTTGTGTTTCAGTCGGTTATCTGTTTCCGTTTACAGTTTCATTTACATTATTCCGCCATCATCAGATAGTATAGATATGACGGACTTTGGGATACCAGATACGAGTCCGGTTGAGTTAAGGCTTCATAGATTTTGGAGTTATAAACTCTATGAAGGGCATCCTCGATTGTCTTGCCGGTGTCTGCGATATAGAATTCCGTCAGCTTATCAA
>JAKSKG010000002.1 GCA_024401805.1 Bacteroidales bacterium | reverse complement strand
AAGTTGTAAAATAATTTCTTATATTTGCAAAAGGACTAAGGGTTCTGTCGGGAGACGGAACTCCATTTTTATTCTTTATTATGGCAGAAGTACTTTATATGAGTCAGGAAGGCCTGGATGCCCTCAAGAAAGAGCTGGCGGAGTCCATTGCCCAAAGACCTGTGATCGCTGCGGCTATCGCCGAGGCCAGGGAGAAGGGAGACCTTTCCGAGAACGCCGAATATGAGTCGGCACGTGAGGCCCAGGGCCTGCTTGAACTTAAGATTGCACAACTTCAGGAAAAGGTTATCAACGCCAAGGTTCTGGACAATTCACAACTTACGGCGGACAAGGTCAATATGATGACCAGGGTCAAGGTGGAAAACCTTGCCGCACATCAGATTATGGAATTCACGATAGTCGGCGAGACCGAGGCCGACTTCGCTCACGGCAAACTGGCAGCCACAACGCCTATCGCAAAGGCCCTCATAGGCCATTCCAAGGGAGAGGTTGTGGACGCAAAGGTGCCTTCCGGAGTCATACAGTTCAAGATTCTTGATATATCCCTTTAATTATGGCAACCATCTTCACCAAAATAGCAAACGGTGAGATTCCTTCATACAAAGTGGCGGAGAACGATGAGTTCTACGCCTTTTTGGATATCAGTCCGCTTGCGCAGGGTCATACCCTTGTAATTCCGAAACACGTGGAGGACGACTACATCTTCCATCTGGACCCTCAGACCTATGATGGCCTGTGGACATTCGCCCGCAAAGTCGCGGCAGCCCTCAAGGCAGCGGTGCCTTGCAAAAGGGTGGGAGTGGCCGTTCTGGGCATGGAAGTCCCTCACACCCATATCCACCTTGTGCCTCTGCAGACCGAGGGGGATCTCGATTTCAGAAAGGAGCGTCCTGTATTCACACCGGAGCAGCAGGCCCTTACTGCTGCTGCAATACTTAAGGAATATGAAAAGTTATAAAGTGTTACTGGCCGCTTTTGCGGCGCTTGCTCTGGCTTCCTGTGCACAAAAGGCTTCGATAGACTGCACGGTTGCCGGTTCGCCTGACACCCAGGTGATAGTAAAACAGCTCAAACTGAATTCTTATGACATTCTGGATACCGTGAAGACCAATGCTTCCGGGCATTTCAGGTATACCGTAAAGGTCGCGAAGGGACAGCCGGAATTCATTTACCTTTTCCACGGTGACCGCAGCATTGCGGCTCTTCTTCTCGAGAGCGGAGAAAAGGCCGTGGTGGCTACCGATACCCTCGGGGCCTATACCGTTTCCGGATCCGAAGGTTCCGAAAAGTTGCAGGAAGTTGACCGCAGGTACTCCGATTTCATTTACAAGATGGCGGAGTATGTGAACCTTACCGACGATCCTTCCCTTCCTGCCGGGACACGCAGCGCCATCCAGGAAGAGATGACAAAGCTCTACGTATCCCATTACAGGGAATGTGTGAAGTATGTGGTGGGAACCCCGTATTCCCTTACAGTTATTCCTGTCCTGTTCGAACAGCTGAGCGAGGCATCTCCTGTCTTCTCACAGTACACGGATGCCATACTGTTCAAGAACGCCTACGATTCCCTCTGCACAGTATATCCCGAGTCCGGTTATGTGAAGTCGCTAGGCCGTGAGGCGGACCGCAGATACAAGGAAATGAGCATACAGTCGAAGATAGACCAGGCGGGAAGCGTCAATTTCCTGGACATCAACATTCCAGACATAAACGGGGAAAAGAGGTCGCTCGCGTCCCTGGATGCAAAGGTGATACTGCTTCATTTCTGGTCTTCTTCCGATCCGGAGCAGAAGATGTTCAACCTGGATTTCCTCAAGCCTCTGTACAGCCAGTATCATTCGAAGGGGTTCGAGATATACTCGGTGTGCATAGATGCGGACAAGGCCCGCTGGGCGGCGTCCGTCAAGAGCCAGGGCCTGGAGTGGATAAATGTGAACGACGGGCTTGGCACGGCTTCCAGCATTCCGTTTCTGTACAACATCACCGATCTCCCTTCTTCATTCCTGATAATGGACGGGAACATAAGTACGGAGCAGATATCCGGTGTGGATGCACTCAAGAGGGTGCTCAGCCGGGAATTAAAATAGATTCTTCTTCGAAACGGTTGCAACAAACTGTTTGAGATAGAAAGGTTCGAAATACGCGGTATCTTCGAACCTTTTTTCTTTCCAGGCCTTGAGGGCCGGCACAAGCATTGACTTTGCGTCCGGGCAGCACTGTACAAAGTGTGCGTTCCCGGATCGTATCACGTCCGAGCATTTGCCTGCTCCGTCGCCTATGAAAAGGACCGCTCCGTCGGAAAGTTCCTTTGAAAAACTGTCGTTGCCTATGATTGACGGCTGTATCTCGGAAAGACGCTCGCCCTTGGTGTCGAACACGGCGGAGTATACCTCCATCCTGCGGGCATCCACCATAGGGACGATGTATCTGCATCCCGGGGGCAGGAGGCCTTCTCCTATGGCCTTCCACACCAGAATGTCAAGAGTGCCGGCGCTCAAAAGCGGGATGCCTGCGCCGAAGCAGAGCCCCTTTGCGGTAGAGGACCCGACTCTGAGCCCCGTGTAGGATCCTGGCCCGGAACTTACGCATACGGCGTCGCAGTCGGATACCTTGAGCCCTCTTTCCTTGAGAATCCCGTCTACGAAGACGGCTGTCATCGATGCATGGGAGCGCGGCTCGGCGCTTTCCCTGTAAGCGGTTATCTCTTCTCCCTGAATCAAAGCCGCGGAGCAGAGCGAGGTGGCTGTTTCTATCAGTAGAATGTCAGGCATTTTGGGTAAACAGTGCTTTTATGCCGGGGAAAATAAGGTTGCATACATCCTTTACGGCTCCGTACATTACCGAAGCGTCCAGCTTCTCTTGCTGTACGAATCCGAAACTGCTGTTAAGGCCGTCGAAAACGGTGATGAACAGGCCTATCACAATCACGGCCTTGAGCAGCGCGAACACTATGCCCAGCAGTTTGTCCAGCCAGGACAGGGTTGCGATTTTTATCACTTTGGCTATGAGGTTTCCAAGTAGATTGAGCAGAATCACTGCCAGGACAGCGATAAGGGTGAAGCATATCACGTTCACGAGGCCTGGGTTGATATTGAGATAGCAGTTCAGCCATCCTCCCAGAACCGGAGCGTACCTGCAAGAGAGAACGGCGCCTATTATGAGCGCCGCAAGGGATGCAAGCTGCTTGACCAGCCCTTTGGAAATGCCTAGAATGAAGGCAGGGATGAGGCAGACCAGTATTATGATGTCCAGAGTGTTCATGCTTTTTATTTCGTCGGAAAATGATTACTTTTGTGGATTATCAAGACAAAAGTATATAAAAAATATGACTTTCAAAGAATATAAGGGACTGGATTTGGTTGCTGCCGGCAACGAAATCCTTCAGAGGTGGAAGAGAATAAATGCTTTCGAGAAGTCCGTCGCCCTGAGAGAAGGGGCTCCTCAGTTCATATTCTTTGAAGGACCCCCATCTGCCAACGGCATGCCAGGCATACATCACGTGATGGCCAGGAGCATCAAGGACAGCATCTGCCGGTACAAGTCCATGACCGGATACAAGGTGAACAGGCGTGCAGGCTGGGATACCCACGGACTTCCGGTCGAACTGGGGGTGGAGAAGAAACTCGGCATAACCAAGGCGGACATAGGCACGAAAGTGTCGATAGAGGATTATAACCGCACCTGCCGCAGCGAGGTGATGAAATACACTTCCGAGTGGGTGAACATGACGGAACGCGTAGGATACTGGGTGGATATGAACGCCCCTTACATAACCTATGACAACCGTTACATAGAGACTCTCTGGTGGCTTCTGCGCAAGATATATGACAAGGGCCTGCTTTACAAGGGCTATACCATCCAACCGTATTCGCCTACGGACGGAACGGGCCTGAGTTCCCACGAGCTCAACCAGCCCGGATGCTATAAGGACGTGACGGACACGACCGTCACCGCGCAGTTCAAGGTGGAGGGAGAGGAAGACCTGTACCTGCTTGCCTGGACAACCACCCCGTGGACACTCCCGTCAAACACTGCGCTGTGCGTAGGACCGGATATAGACTACGTTAAAGTCAGGTCCAGCAATCCGTACACGGGCGAGCCTGCCACATACATCCTGGCACAGGCGCTTGTAGGTGCCTGGTTCAATGACAAGGTTCCATACGAGGTGCTTCCGGGCGTGATAAAGGGCAAGGACCTTGTGGGAATGCGCTACAGGCAGCTCATCCCTTGGTTCAAACCTCTTGAAGGAGATGCCTTCCGCGTTATCTCCGGAGATTACGTGACCACTGCGGACGGTACCGGTGTGGTACATATCGCGCCTACTTTCGGAGCCGACGACAAGAAGGTCGCAACGGCGGCTGGCATACCTCCGATGATGGTTCTCGACCGTGATTCGAACCCGCAGGCCCAGGTGGACCGTCAGGGGCGTTTCTACCGTATCGAGGATATGGATCCTGCCTATGCGGCATCAAGCGTGGCACCGGAGTATTCCGCATTCGCGGGCCGCTATGTCAAGAAGGGCTACAAACAGTATTTCGAAAAGAACGAGAATCCGGACGACCCTACCCTCGACGTGGATATCTGTATGATGCTCAAGGCCGACGGCCGCGCTTTCAAGATTCAGAAACACGTCCACAGCTATCCTCACAGCTGGCGTACGGACCTGCCGGTGCTTTATTTCCCGCTGGATTCCTGGTTCATCAAGGCCACTGCAGTCAAGGACGAAATGATAAGCCTTAACAAGCAGATTTACTGGAAACCGGAATCGACCGGAACCGGAAGATTCGGCCAGTGGCTCGAGAACATCCAGGACTGGAACCTCTCCAGGAGCCGTTTCTGGGGTACACCTCTTCCTATCTGGCGCACGGAAGACGGCAAGGAAGAGATATGCATAGGTTCTGTCCGCGAACTGTATATGGAAATAGACAAGGCGGTCGATGCCGGATTTATGACATCCAACCCTCTGAAGGTGGCCGGATTCAATCCTTGCGACATGTCCAAGGAGAACTATGACAGGATAGACCTTCACAGACCTTATGTGGACAACATAGTGCTCGTGAGCCCTTCCGGAAAGAGGATGACCAGGGAAACAGACCTCATAGACGT
The DNA here is from genome assembly GCA_024401805.1 of Bacteroidales bacterium. Classification (GTDB taxonomy): domain Bacteria; phylum Bacteroidota; class Bacteroidia; order Bacteroidales; family UBA932; genus Cryptobacteroides. The sequence goes on along the minus strand of JAKSKG010000002.1, from coordinate 39,491 downwards.
CTGGTTCGACTCCGGGTCCATGCCTTATGCACAGGAGGGTCTGCGCAATCTGGATTCCAAGGAGTTCGGCGGCACAGCCGACTTCATAGCCGAGGGTGTGGACCAGACCAGGGGATGGTTCTATACCCTGCACGCAATACACACGATGGTAAGCGGCACTCCTGCATTCCGCAGGGTTATTTCCAACGGTCTGGTGCTGGACAAGAACGGGGACAAGATGAGCAAGAGGCTCGGAAATGCCGTGGATCCTTTCCAGCAGCTGGACAAGTTCGGAGCGGATGCCCTGCGCTGGTATATGCTCACCAACGCCCAGCCTTGGGACAATCTGCGCTATGACGAGTCCGGAGTGGACGAGGTGCGCCGCAAGTTCTTCGGAACGCTGTACAATACATATTCATTCTTTGCCCTGTATGCGAACGTGGACGGTTATACCGGGGAAGAGAAAGCCGTACCGTACGACAGGCGTCCGGAAATAGACAGATGGATCATTTCCCTGATGAACACCCTTGTCAAGGATGTCAGGGCCGCATACGAAGACTATGACGTCACTACTGCGGGAAGGCTTATCCAGGATTTCGTCTGCGACAACGTGTCCAACTGGTATGTCCGCCTGAACAGGAAACGTTTCTGGGGCGGCGGTCTTACCCAGGACAAGCTTGCAGCTTACCAGACACTTCAGGAAGTGCTGAATACGGTGGCACTGCTCTCGGCTCCGATAGCGCCGTTCTATATGGACCGGCTGTGGATAGACCTCAACCACAGGGGAGAGACCGACGACTCCATCCATTACCAGAATCTGCCGTCGGCTTGCGAACAGCTGATAGACAAGGACCTGGAAGAGAGGATGGCGCTTGCCCAGCAGGCTACGTCGATGGTTCTGGCCCTGCGCCGCAAAGTGAATGTCAAGGTACGCCAGCCTCTGTCCAAACTCATGATACCTGTAATCTCCGAGAAGGTGCGCCAGCAGCTGGAGGCAGTCAAGGATATAATTCTGAGCGAGGTCAACGTCAAGCAGGCGGAATTCATCTTCGATACGGAGGGAATAATCACCAAGAAGATCAAGCCGAACTTCCGCACTCTCGGAAAGAAATACGGCGCCCAGATGAAGGGAATCGCTGCCGCATTCGGGCAGTTCGACCAGAAGACCATTGCCGCAATAGAGGCGTCGGGTACCTATACTGTAAATGTTGCCGGAACCAATGTTGTCCTGGACAGGGAGGATTACGAAATCTCTTCCGAGGATATGCCGGGATGGCTTGTTTCCAGCGAAGGCCAGCTTACCATAGCCCTGGACATAGAGGTTACCGAAGACCTCAGGCTCGAAGGCATTGCGCGTGAATTGATAAACAGAATACAGAACATACGCAAGGACAGCGGTTTTGACGTTACGGACAGGGTTGCCGTTACCGTATTCGCAGATGGTGACGAGCTTGATTCCATCAAGGCTTCCCTGGACGAGTACGGCAGTTATGTCGCTGCCCAGACCCTTTCCAGCACATTGGAGACCGGAACTCTGTGCAATGCCACGCAGAAGGCGGTCGATGTGGATTGGGATGGAGCCGAAGTAAGAATCAGTGTTAAAAGACTCTAAATTTCTACAACTATGGCAGAAGAAAATATAAAAGTACGTTATTCCGATGCGGAACTCGAGGAGTTCAAGGCCATAATCCTTGAAAAGCTCGAGGCCGCCAAGGCAGAGTACAACACCCTCAGGGATGTTGTTATGCACGGCGGTACAAATGACATCGAGGACACCTCCCCGTCCTTCAAGACGGTCGAGGATGACGGAGCGAACCAGCTCTCGAAAGAGGAGGCCAGCCATCTTGCACAGCGCCAGTACAAGTTCATCCAGAACCTTGAGGCTGCGCTTGTAAGGATAGAGAACAAGACTTACGGCATTTGCCGTGAGACTGGGAAACTTATCCCTAAGGAGCGTCTGAAACTTGTGCCTCATGCAACTTTGACAGTCGAGGCAAAGGAAATGCTTTCCAAATCGGGACGGAAATAGGGTATGAAACTCTCAAAGGGAGCGAAGCTCATTATTCTGGGGATAGTTCTGGTGGTCATCGATCAGGTCATAAAGGTCCTGGTCAAGACGAATATGTTCATGGGCCAGCAGATTCCTGTCATAGGGGAATGGTTCCGGCTCTGTTATATCGAGAACGAGGGCATGGCCTTCGGGCTGGCCCTGGGCGGCAAAGTCGGGAAATTCCTTCTGTCGCTGTTCAGGATCATCCTTAGCGGAGGCCTTATATGGTGGATATCTTCTTTGAACCGCAAGGGAAAGGCGCCTGCCGGCGTGCTTGTGGGGCTCACGATGATAACTGCCGGAGCGATCGGGAACATTGTGGACTGCCTGTTCTACGGAGTGATTTGGGATTATGCCCCGGTCATGTTCGGAAGAGTGGTGGATATGTTCTATTTCCCTATCATCAGGGACGCTATGGGCAATACCATATTCTTCCAGCCGGTGTTCAATTTCGCGGACAGTTGTGTGACTGTGGGGGTGTGCTATCTGATAATCTTCCATTGGAAATTTTTCACGAAGGACGAGGAAACAGAGGCGTAGAGGAACCGCTCAGAATCCGGTTCTGTCTTTTTTGCAAAAAAATTTGCGGATATTAATATTTTGTTCTACTTTTGCATCCGCTTCGGGGGTATAGCTCAGTTGGTAGAGCACCTGCTTTGCAAGCAGGGGGTCAAGAGTTCGAATCTCTTTATCTCCACAAAAAAAGGTTCAGCATTCGGCTGAGCCTTTTTTTGTTTCTTTCCGTGGCTGCAATATGTGTGTAATAGAAGAAAAATAAGTAGATTTGTAGTTTGTAACTATAAATCGGACTTATGTTTGGAATACTTGCAATCCATTGGAGCGTCAACCCGGTCATCTTCCATATCGGGAATCTTGGAATCAGGTGGTATTCGCTGCTTTTCATAAGCGGGTTCATCATCGGCTGGTACTTGTTCAGATGGTTTTTCCGCAGGGAAGGCATAAAGGGAACCCTGCTGGACCCGCTGCTCTATACCTTGCTCATAGCAACCATAGTGGGAGCCCGTCTGGGGCATTGCCTTTTCTATCAGCCGGATTACTATCTCGGCTCCTGGCAGGGGTTCTGGGAGATATTCCAGCCTTGGAAAGGCGGCCTGGCAAGCCACGGCGGGGCAATAGCGCTTCTGCTGGGAATGTGGTGGTTCGCCCGCAGGTACGGCAAGAAGAACGGTTTCGATTTCTGGTGGATAATGGACCACCTCTGCATCACGGTCGCGTTTGCAGGATGCCTTATCCGTTGCGGGAACCTTTTCAATTCCGAGATCTACGGAGATGTCACTTCCCTGCCTTGGGGATTCATATTCGATCTGAGGGGAGAGACCCAGCCAAAGCATCCTACGCAGATATATGAAGCTCTGTCCTACCTTGTCCTGGGGCTTGTGATGGTAAGCGTCTATGCAAAGCGTCTGGACAGGACATACAGGGGGTTCTTCTTCGGGATATTCCTTGTAGGCTGCTTTGGGATGAGGTTTCTGATAGAGTTCATCAAGGAACCGCAGGTAGGCTTTGAACAGGGAATGGCCATCAATATGGGACAGATTCTTTCCATTCCTTTCATCCTTGCCGGAATTGCGATACTCGTGTGGTCCGGAGTAAGGAAAAAACCTGCCGCCAGGGTTTGATCCCCTGCCTTTGCGGGTACACTTTTTGTTGAAGTTAGTAGTATGTTGAATTTTGTTTTAGTTGCGGCCGCTGTTGTGCCGCAGACAGTTGACTCTTTGGCCGCTCCCAAACTCATTACCCTGGAGCAGGCCATTCAGATAGCTTTGAGTGAGAACACCACTGTCAAAGTGGCAGAGATGGAAATAGAGCGAACGGGCTATGCCAGAAAAGGCTCCTATTCCGCATTGTTCCCATCCTTGGACGGAAGTGCAAGTTTCCAGAGGACCATACGCCGCCAGAGGATGTATATGGACGTTCCGGGATTCCCTGGCGGGAACGACGGAATCGAGGTAGGACGATGGAACACCTATTCCGCATCTGCGACGGCGGCGATGCCTTTGATAAATGCGCAGCTCTGGAAGAGCCTCAGGATTTCGGACGAGGACGTGGAACTGTCTGTGGAAAAGGCCCGCAGTTCGCGTCTGGAAACCGTTACCCAGGTCAAGCAGGCATATTTCTCCTGCCTTCTCGCCCGTGATGCCGCGGCGGTATATGCCGGCGTGTACAACAACGCTATGGAAAACCTCAAGCTTACCCAGCAGAAATACAATGCCCAGAAGGCATCTGAGCTGGACCTTGCCCGTGCCAAGACGGCGGTTGCCAATGCAATGCCCAACCTTTATGATTCCCAGAGTGCCGTAGCCATCGCATTGTGGCAGCTCAAGGCTGTAATGGGAGTCAATCTGGACGAGGACATAGATGTCTGCGGCAATCTTTCCGATTATTCCTCCCAGATGTATCTCGGGAGCCAGGATGTTCAGAACCGGGATCTTGGGAACAATTCCACGCTCAAACAGCTGGAGATCCAGGCCAGGCAGCTCGCGGATGCGATAAAGATGCAGAAATATGCAAGCCTTCCAAGTCTGGCCCTGGCTTATTCATACAGCCTTAACGCCATGACCAACGACTTCAAATTCAGCGAGTACAAGTGGTCACCTTATTCTTACGTGGGAATAAGCCTGAGCGTTCCTATCTTTGCGGGAGGCAAGCGCCACAACTCTGTGCGCCAGGCAAAGGTCCAGGCGGGAGAGCTCGAGCTCCAGCGTGTCAATACCGAGCGGCAGCTCCAGATAGCCCTGCGCCAGTACATCAAGACCATGGAGACGTCGATTAACAGTTTTGCCGCCGCAGAAAGTGCGGTGCAGACCGCTCAGAAGGCGTATGACATAGCAGTCAAGTCATATCAGGTGGGACGCAGCACGCTTACGGACCTCAGCGACGCCCAGTTGGCGCTGACTCAGGCCCAGCTTGCAGTTTCACAGGCAGTTTACAATTTCGTAGTGGCCAAGTCCAATGTGGAACAGACCATTGGCCGTGATTTTACCGAATAGGAGATATTACTATGAATACAAGAAGCATTTTTGCATTTTCTGCTGCAGCGTTGATGGTTATGAGCTGCGGTGGCACAAAGAAGAAAGCGGAGGCCGTTCCTGTTTTCCAGAACATGGCCCCGCAGGTGGAGGTCCAGGCTGCGACTGTGCAGCAGGTTGACCAGAATGACGTATATTCCACTACGGTTCAGGCTTTTGCAGTCAACAATATCGCTCCCCAGAGTGCGGGAAGAATACAGAAAATCAACGTGGAGGTCGGAGATTTTGTCAATGCCGGTCAGATTGTGGCCGAGATGGACAAAGTGCAGTACGAGCAGGCCAGACTCAAGTATGTGAACGATTCGACAGAATTCGGACGCCTCAAGAGCCTTTATGAAGAGGGAGGCCTCTCCCAGTCCGACTATGATGCCGCCGAGATGGCCCTCAAGGTAAGCAGGAGCACCCTCTCGAACCTCAAGGACAACACCATACTCCGTTCGCCCATTACCGGGGTGGTGACTGCGCGCAATTACGACAGAGGTGACATGTACGCAATGGCTGCGCCTATCTATACAATCCAGCAGATCGTTCCCGTGAAGCTGCTTATCGCAGTTTCCGAAAGCGATTACAGCAGGATAAAGAAGGGAGACCGGGTTTCCATAACTGCAGATGCGGTTCCGGGCCTGGAATTCACAGGTAACGTAAGCAGGATTTATCCTACCATTGACGCGGCTTCCCATACCGTCAATGTCGAGGTCAGGGTCCCTAATCAGGACAAGGCACTGCGTCCCGGCATGTATGCCAAGGCTTCGGTGTCTTTCGGTGTCAACAACAGCATAGTCATCCCTGATATGGCAGTATCAAAGCAGCAGGGATCCGGTCAGAAGATCGTGTTTGTCGTAGACAATGACGGCATTGCGCAGCAGCGGTTCGTAACCGTAGGCCGTCATTTCGACAGCAGGTATGAAATCCTTGACGGAATTGCGGAAGGCGAGCAGGTTGTCGTAAAAGGAAACAGTTCCCTTCGCGGGGGCGAGAAAGTGGAGGTGAAGTAAGATGAGTATCTATCGCTCGGCAGTAAACCATCCGGTCACTACGGCGTTGATCTTCATCGCCTGTATGATTTTTGGTATCTACGCGCTTATTCAGACCAGTATCGCACAGTTCCCGGAGTTCGACTCCAATACCCTTATGGTAATGTCCTCTTATCAGGGTGCAAATGCCGCGGATATAGAGACAAACCTTACCAAGATCCTGGAAAATTCCCTGAACGGTGTCGAGAATCTTAAGAAGCTGTCTTCCAGCTCCAAGGAGAACATCTGTCTTCTGACTCTGGAATTCAACTACGGAACGGATATCGAGGAGGCCACAAACAACGTCAGGGACAAGCTGGACATGATAAATTCGTCCCTGCCGGACGGAGTGTCCGTGCCTACCATATTCAAGTTCAGTGCGGACGACATGCCTATCATGATGCTGTCCGCAACGGCCGAGGAGTCCGCTCCGGGCCTGGACCGCATTCTGGATGACCGTCTGGCCACACCTCTGGCCAGGGTGAAGGGTGTGGGAACCGTGTCGGTGAGCGGCGCGCCTACAAGGGAGATAAAGGTATACTGCGATCCGTCCAAGCTCCAGGCATACGGACTCTCCATATCCACGATATCATCCATCATTGCCACCGAGAACAGGAATGTCCCGTCCGGCAACATCGACATAGGCTCAGAAACATACACCCTTAGGGTGGAGAAGGAGTTCAAGGATCCGTCCGAGATCCTGGACATAGTGCTTGGCAGCTATAACGGAAAGACCGTCCTGCTCAAGGACGTGGCGACAGTCCAGGATGGCAATCAGGAAAGAGAACAGGAGTCGTATACCAACGGACGCCGTTCTGCCCGTATTGTCATTCAGAAGCAGTCCGGAGCCAATACAGTGAACGTTGCCCGCAGCGTCCGCAAGAAACTTGTCGAGATCGAGGAGAACCTTCCTTCCGACATCGAAATAACCCTTATCAGGGACGGGTCCGAGGAAATCGTGAACACTATCCACACCTTGCTGGAGACCATACTCATAACCTTCCTGGTTGTAATGCTGGTCGTATTCGTGTTCCTGGGCAACTGGAAGTCCACCTTCATAATCGTGCTCAGTATCCCTATCGCGCTGCTGGCGTCCTTGGTGTACCTGTTTGCCACGGGAGGCACTCTGAACATAGTGTCCATGTCCGCGCTCTCCATTGCCATAGGTATGGTCGTGGACGATGCGATTGTGGTGCTTGAGAATGTATCCACCCACCTTTCCAGGGGAGAGAAACCTAAGGAGGCGGCAGTGAACGCCACGTCCGAGGTAGGTATTTCCGTTATCGCATCCACGCTGACAATGCTTTGCGTGTTCCTTCCTCTGACTATGATGAAGGGATTCGCCGGAATCATGTTCAAGCCTCTGGGATGGATAGTGAGCATAATAATGACCGTATCCACGACTGCGGCCCTGACCCTTGTCCCTATGCTCTGTTCACGCTGGCTCAAGCCGAACGAGGAGCACGGTTCCTTCTACAAGAAGTTCTTCGGTCCTGTAAACAGGTTCCTGGACAAGATATCCGGAGGGTACGCCCATATCATCAAGTGGGCTACAGGGCACCGCAAGACCGTGATTTTCGGCGGTATTGCGATATTCCTTGCAGCCGTTGTCCTGCTAGTCCCGAAGATGGAGACGGAGTTCTTCCCTCATTCGGACAACGACCATATATCGGTCAACGTGGAGCTTCCTATGGGAACGGCCCAGGCTGTTACCGGTGAACTTGGCGCCAGGATCTCCCAGAGCCTCTGGGATGCCATCCCTGAAATCAAGGTGCTTAACTATACCTTCGGCCAGGCAGATTCCGACAACATCCTGGCGAATATGCAGAGCAACGGAACGCATATTCTTTCAATGAACATAAACATCGGTACTTCGTCGACCAGGGAACGCACGTCGGCCGAGATATCCGATATCATCCGCGCGCTGCTCCGTCAGTTCCCGGAGATACGCAAGGCCAATGTCATGGACGGAGGAGGAATGAGCCTCGGAGGAGCTTCTTCCGTCAAGGTCGAGGTGTTCGGCTACAGTTTCGAGGAAACGGACCGGATTGCCCGCGAACTCCAGGAAAAGATGATGCAGAGCGGCTGCTATACGCAGGCCATACTCAGCAGGGATCAGTATACACCTGAATTCCAGCTTGATTTCGACCGGACAAAACTTGCGCTCAACGGCCTTAATTCGTCTACGGCGGGAGCCGCGTTCAGTGCAGCGATGAACGGTGTCGTGAACTCCTTCTACCGTGATGACGGAGACGAGTACAACATCCGTGTGCGTTATGCTCCGGAGTTCCGCACGAGCGTTGAGGACATAGAGAATATCGTCGTGTACAATGCGCAGGGCAAACCTGTGAAGATGAAGGAACTTGGTACCGTAGTCGAGTCCGAGGTTCCTCCTACGATTCAGCGCCAGGACCGTGAAAGGCTTATCATCATAACCGGAATTGTCGCAACAGGCACATCATTGAGCCGTGCCGTGGAGAAGACAAGGACCATAATTGACGGCACGGACATTCCTGCCGAACTGTCAACGAACATAGCCGGAGATTATGAGGAGCAGCAGGATATGTTCCACGACATACTCATCCTGGCATTGCTCATAATCATTATGGTCTATATGGTCATGGCATCCCAGTTCGAGTCTTTGATGGGACCTTTCGTTATAATGTTCTCCGTACCTTTCGCCGCAGTCGGAGTGTTGCTGGGCCTCTGGGTGACAGGAACCGCGATGGGTGTGATGGGCCTTATCGGAGTGATCATTCTCCTTGGTATCGTGGTGAAGAACGGTATTGTGCTCATAGACTACACCATACTTTGCCGTGAGAGGGGAATGAACGCCATCGACGCATCCGTCACTGCTGCACAGAGCAGGTTGAGGCCTATCCTTATGACGACCCTTACGACTGTTCTGGGTATGGTCCCTATGGCCATAGGAACCGGCGAAGGTTCAGAGATGTGGCATGCCCTGGGAATGACTGTTTGTTGGGGTCTAACTATTTCCACAGTGGTCACCCTGATACTTATCCCAACCATTTACTGCGCATTTGCGTTGAAACAGAAAAAGAAATGAAAGCATTGTTCATTACCTACAATCAGGCCTATAACGAGGAGATAATCGAGGTGCTGGACCTGTTCGGGCAGAGGGGCTTCTCCCGCTGGCAGGATGTCCAGGGCCGCGGCGGCATTGACGGAATCCCGCATATGGGGAACCACGCCTGGCCGGAGATGAACCATTCCCTGCTTGCCTTTGTCCAGGACGATAAGGTTGAGCCAATACTTGCGGAACTCAGACGCAGGGACGAAGCGGCTCCCGACCTGGGATTAAGGGCGTTCGTATGGAATGTTGAAACGAGTTACTAACAGTTACAGATATGGATCACGTTATTACAGAAAACAATATCGATGCTGTTCTGGCATCGTCAAAGGTGGTTGTCGTCGATTTCTGGGCGCCTTGGTGCGGTCCTTGCCGCGTGCTTGGCCCGACTATGGACGAAGTTGCAGCTGATTATGAGGGGAAGGCGATTGTTGCGAAGTGCAATGTGGATGACTGTGAGGACATTGCAGCCAAATTCGGGATACGTAACATTCCTACCCTGATTTTTTTCAAGGATTCCGCCCCTGTGGACAGAACCTCCGGCATAGTGTCCAAGCAGGACATTGAGTCCAGGATTGACGCTTTGCTGTAGTGGACAGGGAAAAACTGATTTCTTTTCTTGGAAAGGACTGGACCGACGTCCAGTCCATCGTGTCGGCTTCCCTGCATTCGGACATACCTCTGCTCAAGTCTGCCAACGATTCCATTCTGAGTCATCCGGGCAAACAGCTGAGGCCTTTGCTGGCGCTTCTCATATCCAGAGTCTGCAACGGGGGCAGTGTTTCACAGGACGCCCTGCTCTTCGCGGCGGCATCCGAGCTTCTGCACAATGCAACCCTTCTGCACGATGATGTGACGGACGAGAGCGCCACACGTCGCGGCCTCCCGACGCTGTGGGCTGTGTTCGGTGCCTCACCTGCAGTTCTCGTGGGGGATTTCTGGCTTTCCAAGGCGGTGGAACTGGTGATAAGGTCGGAGAGCCGCGACAAGGTGGTAGGGTATTTCTCGTCCACAATGTCGGACCTGGCCGAGGGTGAAATGCTCCAGCTTGAGAAATCGCAGGACGGAACCACTTCCGAGGAGGATTATTATCGGATAATCAGATGCAAGACGGCCTCTCTTTTCAGAGCGTCGATAGTGTCGGCCGCAGTGGCCTCCGGAGCTTCCCGGGAGCAGTTGAGCGCCGCCGAGTCCTATGCCTTGTCATTGGGTATGGCATTCCAGATAAAGGATGACATAATGGATTATTGCGGCATGGACGAGATGGGAAAGCCCGGCGGAGTGGACATAAGGGAGAGGAAGATAACCCTTCCGCTTCTTGGGGCCATCCGTGCCTGTCCGGAGAGGGAAGAGGAGATACGCGGAAAGATTTCAGCGGTAAGGGAGCATCCCGAATATTGTGACGAGATACGCGAGTTCGTATTTGCCAATTCGGGTCTTGAGTATGCTGCATCGTGCCTGCAGGACTTTATTGGCAAGGCGGAGTCCGCTCTGGATTGTTTTGAAAATTCACCGGAAAAGGATTATCTTGTGCAGATTGCACGCTATAATGCGCTTAGGACAATATGAGATTTGCGGATGTCAGGAACAACAGCAAGGTGTGCCAGGTGCTTGCCAGGATGGTGGACACCGGGAGGATTCCACACGCCATACTCCTGCACGAGGATGACGGCGGAGGTGCGATGACCGTAGCCCAGGCTTTCCTGCAATATCTTTTCTGCCTTGACCATACGGAGCAGGATTCCTGCGGCAGATGTCCGTCCTGCAACAAGATATCGAAACTGATTCATCCGGATATACACTATATTTTCCCTGTGAGCGGAGCTCCTTCCAGTTATTTCATCAAGGAATTCAGAAGGACCGTTATCAACGAGCCCAATTTCACCGAGGCCAGACTTTACGAGAATCTGGGCCTGGAGACAAAGTCGGCGCTCATAAACGTGGGGGAATCAAAGGAAATCCTTGAAACGCTTTCCCTCAGCGCGTTGGAGGGCGGATACAAGGCTGTTGTCATATATTTGCCGGAGAAGATGAACAAAGAAGCCGGGAACAGGCTCCTCAAGTCCATCGAGGAACCGCCGGAGAAGACCCAGTTCATCCTCGTGAGCCATGCTCCCGAGCAAGTGCTGTCCACCATAGTCTCCAGATGCCAGCGCATACGTCTGGCTCCGCTTCCGAAGGGAGAGTCGGTCACGGCAAGCATTGCGGAATCGTTTTCCGTGATTGCGTCCGAACTTGTGGACGCTCTGCAGTCACGTGATCTGATGACAGCGCTAGAGGTGGGGGAGAAAGCCGCCGCTCTTCCTTCCAGGGACAGCATGAGGTCATTCTGCTCATATATGTCAGAGGTCTGTCGCAACATCTTTCTTTTGCAGCAGGGCCTCGACAAGATGGCGGACCCTTCACTTCCCGACTGCCGCAAGTGGGCGGCGAAATGCAAGAAGACGTTCGCAAGGGGAGCCATGGCCGCTTTGGGCCGCGCTTCCGAGATGATAGGCCGCAACGTCAACCAGAAGATCGTTTTTGCCGATCTTGTCGACAGACTCTTTTTGATTATCTGAAATTATGGATAAGGAATCTATACAATATGATTGTTTTAGGGGCTGCGTGGTGACAACCAACGCGCAGACTTCACAGACAAACTGCACATACAAGGCAGGCTGCTGCAAGCTCTCTGACCGCAACTGGCTCAGCGGGGCCGAGGACGGAACCTTCGCCAACCTTTTCGAAGTCCGTTTCAAGAATACCCGCAAGGGGTTTTATATCAATGACTCCGGCCAGAACGTGAAGATAGGCGATATGGTCATAGTCGAGGCCGCCAACGGCCATGACCTGGGCATAGTCACCCTGAGCGGCCCTGTCGTGGGGCGTCAGATGAAGAGCCGGGGTATAAATCCGGAAACTTTCGAGTTCAAGAAGATACTCAGGAAAGCCAGGCAGCTGGACATAGAAAAGTGGCAGGAAGCCATTGCCCGTGAGCAGCAGACCATGATAAGCGCACGCAGGATAGCTGCCGAGATGGGCCTGGAGATGAAAATCGGGGACGTTGAGTTCCAGGGAGACGGGACCAAGGCCATCTTTTATTACATAGCGGACGGGCGTGTGGATTTCCGCCAGCTTATCAAGGTTTTTGCCGAGGAGTTCCGCATAAGGATAGAGATGAAGCAGATAGGTGCCCGCCAGGAGGCCGGGCTCATCGGGGGCCTGGGCATATGCGGAAGGGAACTCTGCTGCGCGAACTACATAACTTCGTTCCAGAGCATCTCGACATCTGCGGCCCGTTGCCAGGATCTCTCCCTGAATCCTCAGAAACTTGCCGGGCAGTGCGGGAAACTCAAGTGCTGCCTCAATTACGAGGTGGCAACCTACCTCGATGCACAGAGCCGCATCCCTAGGGTGAGCGAGCCGCTCGAATTCGAGGACGGCCTGGCCTGGCTCAGGAAGACGGATATCCTCAGGGAGATCATGTATTTCTCTTACGACAAGACTTCCGATGCCGATCTTTATGCGCTGGACGCTTCCGACGTAAGGGAAATCATAAAGATGAACCGCAACGGCATAAAGCCGGAGTCTCTCAGAAGCGAACCCGAGCCTTCTGTTCCGGAATTCATCACGGCGGTCGGGGACGACAGCATCACCAGGTTCGATGCGCCCAAGAAACGCCGTTCGCACGGGAAGGGAGGACATAAGCGCAAAGGTGGCAAACAGGCAAAGAATGAACGGTAAGGTACTGACAGTCTTTATTCTTGCTTTGCTGCTGCAGTCCTGCACGCAGCCGCTTTCGTCGGAGTCTTTTGTCAAGAAGTCGGATGCCGTGTCCGGGGTGTTCGAATTTCCCATCGACCTGTCCGACACCACCGGAGTATATGACATATACCTCTTTACCCGTGTGGACAGGAGCGCCGCCCTGGGCCTGGACAGCAGGATTCCGCAAAAGATAGACATACGCTGGGTGTCGCCTGCCGGGAAGATATGGGACGAATCCGTATATATGGACATGGGGGATTTCCGTGGAGCCAGGCAGTTGTACAGAAAGGGACTGGTTCCTGCCGAGGACGGGCAGTGGACTCTGAAAATAAGGCCGGAAGAGGTGCCGTCCTCTTTCCGCGGCATAGGTGTCATTTGTGAACGGAATGGGACACGATAAACTGAGGAAATTCGCAGAGAACGAGAGTTTCTCCTGCCTGCTGCAGCCCTCGTCCGGAGAACTGCTGGAAGACGGTTTTTTCAATCTGAAGGACCACCCTGTCAAGGGCCATTGGTTCGGGGGCAGTGGAGCGCCGCTGATCCTTGAACTCGGATGCGGGAAAGGCGAGTACACCGTTAATCTGGCCGAGAGGAATCCGTCCAACAATTATGTAGGTGTGGATATTAAGGGCGCAAGACTCTGGAAAGGTGCCAAATATGCCACCGAGCACGGGATGGCCAACGTTGCCTTCCTCCGTACCAGGATAGAGTTCATCAAGGCTTTCTTTGCCCCCGGCGAGGTGTCCGAGGTCTGGCTCACTTTCTCGGACCCGCAGATGAAGAGCGAGAACTCCCGTCTGAGTTCCCCTTTGTTCCTGGACAGATACCGCAGTTTCATGCGCCGCGGCGGCATCGTGCATCTGAAGACGGACAGCAGGTTCCTTCACGAATATACCAAGGCGGTCTGTGAGGAGAATGCTCTCGAGATATTGTCCTGCACTACGGACCTTTATGGGTCAGAGAATAAGGATATCCCTGCGGAAGTAACTCAGGTTCAGACCTTTTACGAAAAAATGTTCCTTGACCAGGGCATCCCGATAACGTATCTTTCCTTTGTCATAGACCACGACGGCGACTACCTTCATCCAAGCTCTTTCGACTCCAAATTCTGGAGGGATGCGGAAGGGCCGCGCCGTTCTTTCGGCCACAGAGGCCATCAGGTTTGCGATTGTGAATAAGTTTTTCCGGATTGTTGATAACTTCTTTGTGTGAAAACGACAGTTAAGTACTAACTTCGAAAAATTTTCGACACCAATGAAAGTAATCAAGAGAAACGGAGAAATTCAAAATTTCGATTTCAGCAAGATTGAAACCGCTGTTAATTCCGCATTCGCCGCCTGCGGACAGGATACGATGCCGGACGACTTCCATCAGAGCCTGGTACACCTTTTCAGCATATTTGACGAGGATTATACTTTCCGTGTCGAGAAACTTCAGGACATTGTGGAGACCCAGCTCATGTATGAGCGCCACTTCGACGTTGCCAAGTCGTATATCCTCTATCGTGAGAAGCACAAGGACCTCCGTTTCATCAAGGAAAGGGTGGACTATATGGATTCCTATACCAATTCCGACGACAATGCCGCAACGTCATCGGAAACGGACGCCAACGCCAACGTTTCCATCAAGAACGTGTCCAATCTTGACGGAGAGGTATACAAGACCCTGAACCGCCAGATACAGCGCTACCGTATGAAGAAGAAACTCAAGGAACTCTTCCCTGAGGTGGCGGAGCAGTATGAGAACGATCTTGAGAGCCACATCATCTATGTACACGATGAGGCGTCGTCTCCTGCAGTGAAGAACTACTGCGAGGCGGTTTCCCTTTATCCTCTGGTTATGGAGGGTACTACCGGCATGGACGGACTGGGCGCCACCGCTCCGAAGAACCTGAGCAGTTTCTGCGGACAGTTCACCAACCTGGCATTCCTGCTTTCCGCCCAGTGCAAGGGGGCCGTTGCATTCGGAGAGTTCTTCAACGTGTTCGATTACTATTGCGCCAAGGATTTCGGCCCGGACTATCACAAGAGAGAGGAAGAACAGGCGTCGGCTTATCCGGCAAGAACCATAGGCGATATTATCCGCCAGTCCTTCCAGCAGATCGTATACGGAATCAACCAGCCTGCGGGGAACAGGAGCTATCAGTCTCCGTTCACCAATATCAGTTACTATGATTCCAACTATTGGCACGCGTTGTTCGACGACTTCTGCTTCCCGGACGGCAGTAAACCGGTATGGGAAAGGGTAAGCTACCTCCAGAAGACCTTTATGAAATGGTTCAACAGGGAGCGCACAAAGACAATGCTCACCTTCCCTGTGGAAACGATGGCGCTGCTCTCGAACGGGAACGACATAATAGACAAGGATTATAAGGAATTCACCGCCGAGATGTACTCCGAGGGACATTCCTTCTTCACATATATTTCCGACAATCCAAGCGCCCTTGCCAGCTGCTGCCGCCTGCGCAACGAGATTCAGGAGAATGTGTTCACTTTCACCAACGGACTCACGGGAGTCCAGACGGGAAGCGCGAACGTCATAACGATAAACCTTAACAGGAACATCCAGAACTGGGCGCGTGAGCGCGGATTTGACAGGGAGTATCTGAAGCAGCATTTCTTCGAGCTCACCCAGGACTTCAAACAGTATCTGGTTTCGATTCTAGACAGGATATACAAGTATCACATCGCCTACAAGACCCTTCTTTATGAAACGGAGAAGGCCGGAATGCTCAATGCTTCCAAGTCCGGATACATAAAGATGAACAAGCTGTACAGCACCATAGGCGAGAACGGTATCAACGAGGCGGCCGAGTTCGTGGGCCTCGAGTGCAACTACAACAAGAAATATATGGAATTCTGCCGTCTTGTCACCGGTACGATCAGCGAACAGAACAAGATTCATTCGACGGACAGGAACTTCCAGTTCAATCAGGAGTTCGTTCCGGCCGAGGGCCTGAGTTCCAAGAATTACCGCTGGGACAAGGCGGACGGATACTGGGTTCCGGAAGACAGGGTTCTTTATAATTCCTATTTCTACATCGCAAGCGACCCTCAGACGTCTGTCCTTGACAAATTCCGTCTCCACGGACGTGAATTCACCGAGTTGCTCGACGGAGGAGTCGGCCTGCACTGCAACCTGGAGGAGAGCCTGAGCAAGTTCCAGTATCTCAAGCTCATAGATTTCGCAATAGAACAGGGTACCTCGTATTTCACATTCAATGTTCCGAACAGCGAATGCACCAACAGCACCTGCCATCATATTGTCAAGGCGCCTCTTGAGAACTGTCCTAAGTGCGGCGCCCCTATGCGCCAGTGGACCAGGGTCATCGGATTCCTCCGCCCGGTAGACGACTTCGACAAGTACCGTAATATCGAGGCCAAGTCCAGATATTACGCCAAGGAGGTCAAATAGTGAAATACGTAGATACGAAAGTCGTGTTCCGGGAAGTTCCGGACGAGGTGACTCTTGCCATCAACATAAGCAATTGCCCGGTACACTGCCCGGGATGCCATTCCCCGTATCTTGCAAAGGATGTAGGGGAGATTCTTGACAAGGAAGCCCTGTCATCGTTGATAGAATCCCATCCCGGTATTTCCTGTGTCTCTTTCATGGGAGGCGATGCGGAACCTCTCACCGTTCGTGAGTATGCACTTTGGATAAAGGACAATTACAAGGGAATCAAGACCTGCTGGTATTCCGGAAGGGATCTGGAAAATGCCGGACAGGTCCTGGATGCTCTGGATTTTGTCAAGGTAGGTCCGTATATAGATGAATTCGGGCCCTTGGATTCTCCCGGGACCAACCAGCGTTTTTACCGGATTGTCCGCAAAGAGGGCGGAACTCCCGACCTCGAGGACTGGACCGGCAGATTTTTGCCCCGTTTCTTGTAAAAGATAGTATTTGTTGCTAATTTTGAGGGTTATGGCTAAACTTATCAATCAGTTGTTCATTGCCCTCGCGCTTTGCGTGATGTGTGCATCTTGCTCATCTCCGAGAAAGATTCTCTATTTCCAGGATATTGAAGAGGTAAAGGCAATAAAGATTCCGGCAGAGTATGAGCCCAAGATAATGAAGGATGACAAACTTCAGATAATCGTGTCCGGTCCGGACAAGACTGTCGTCACCCCGTATAATCTGACTCTTAATTCGGGAACCAACGGAAGCAACAGCGTGATCCCTTATCTTGTGGACAGTGACGGCAATATCGATATGCCGGGCATCGGGCGCATCCACGTAGAGGGCATGCGCAGGGTTGAACTCGTGGACTATATCACCAAGACGTTGAAGGTCCAGGGTCTGGTCAAGGAACCGGTCGTGAGCGTATCTTTTCTCAATTACCGCATAACGGTTCTGGGAGAGGTCCGTTCCCCTGGTACCTATACCATGCCGTCCGAGAGAACTACCATCCTGCAGGCAATAGGTATGGCAGGTGACCTTGCGCTTACCGGAAACCACAAGAAGGTTATGATTATCAGGGACGAGAACGGTGTGCAGACTCACACCACGGTGGACCTTACCAGTGCGGAGGTCCTGAACTCGCCCTATTTCTATATGCATCAGAATGACGTGATATACGTTCCTCAGACAACCACACGTATTGCCCAGGGAACCTCCGGAATAGGCCTTGTAAGCGCCTTCCTGAGTCTTATCACGACCACAATAGCGCTGTTGTCAATTTTCAAGTAGCATTATGGCAGACGACATTAAAACCACCAATTCTCCCAAGACCGGTAACCTGATAGACTTCAAACTTGTTTTCAGCGTAATCATAGGACTGCGCTGGTGGATGCTTCTGGGAGTTGTAATATGTATGAGCGCCGCTTATGCTTATACAAGGATGACAAGGGTCCGTTACACTGCAACGGAAAAGATAATGCTTATCAACAAGGAGAATTCCGCCACCAACCAGGCGGCGGTCCTTGGCGACGTGACAGGCTTCTCGGGCCACGCCCATGCTGCAAATGAGGTCGAGATTATCCGCAGCCATTCCATAATGCAGGAGGTTGTAGAGGCTCTGGGATTGAACTACAGCTATTACCGCAAGAGACTTGTGAAGTCTCCGTTCTACTACGAGAACCATCCTTTCGAGCTCGTTTTTGACGACGAGCCTCTGAAAGGCGAGATACCGGCCATCTCTCTTGTCGTCACTCCTGCGGATTCGTCGTCATACCGCATCCTCGAACTCAAGGTGGGAGGTTCCGACTATCCTTTCGAGAACAGGCCTTACAGATTCGGCGAGAAGGTGGCCGTCTTCAGCCACGTATTCTGCCTCACCAGCCCCAGCGCGGTCAATTTCACAAAGGGTTCCGAGTATCTGGTGACAACCCGTTCCTCTTTCTCCAAGGCGTCGGAAATGCAGAGGAAGCTCGGGGTGGAGATCGGCGGTTCTACGGCCCGTGCCATAGATATCATAACCCTGCGTTTTACGGACATAAATCCGAAACTCTGCGAGGATGTCCTCAATATGGTTTCACAAAAATATAACGAGTCCGCCAGGGAATTCAACAGCAAGGCCGCTTCCAATACCGTGGATTTCCTTAACGAAAGACTTGCCGCCATAGAAAACGAGATAGGCGATATCGATGACAGGTTCGTGGACTACCGCAGCTCCACGTCCCTTGTCAACGTGGCCAGCCAGTCACAGATGAACCTTGCCCAGAGCGAGAAATACAACGACGAACTCAATGCCGTAGACCTCCAGCTCCAGTTGCTGGGCATCATCAAGGACTATATAACCGGTATGGAGCGCACTCAGGTGATCCCTGCAAACATAGGAATCTCCGACGCCGGACTCAACGGCATCATCAACCAGTACAATACGATGGTTATGGAGCGCAATCGCGCTGCCGCCGCTTCCAGCGAGAAGAACCCTATCGTCATATCATCTGATGCGCAGTTGCGCGAACTGCTCAACAGTATCGATGCTTCCGTAAGGAATCTTGAGCGTTCTTATCAGATACAGCGTCAGAAGATCCAGTCTCAAATCTATCAGGGCAGGCGAGAGATCAGGGACATACCTCTGCAGGAACAGAAGATCAATCAGTTCACTCGCGAGAAGGAAGTCAAGGAGCCTTTGTACATATTGCTCCAGCAGAAGAAGGAAGAGGCGATGATAATGCTCTATTCCGAGGCAGACCAGTGCCGGGTAGTCGATTCCTCCCTGGGCACCGCCACCCCTACGGCTCCGAACAAGAAGCAGATAATGCTTATTGCATTCATTCTCGGCCTTTGCTTCCCACCTGCATATTTCCTCATCAGGGAACTTGTAAAGAATACTGTGGACGGAAAGAGGGATGTGACAAACCGCACGAACCTTCCTATTCTTGCCTCTGTGCCGAAGTGCCAGAAGGGAGACCATATGATCAACGTGTCCAGCCGTGATTCCATTGATGAGTCAATAAGGATACTCAGGAGCAACTTGAGGTTCTTCCCTCACAAGGTTTACCAGATCACGTCTTCTCTTCCGGGAGAAGGAAAGACAATGATAGCAGCGAATGTGGCTGTCTCTCTGGCCCAGGTGGGCAAGAAGGTGCTCCTCGTCGGTGCCGACTTGAGAAAGCCTCGCCTTGGTGAATTCTTCGAGATGGAGGAGAAAAGGCATCACAGCGGCCTGTCTTCATACCTTATAGGTCACGCAGGCTCCGCATCGGAAATCATAATGAAGAACGTAAAGGATATCAGCGGTCTTGATGTCGTGTTTGCCGGGAACGTGCCGCCTAACCCTACCGAGCTCATAGAGAGCTCGAGAATGGAGCGGTTCATGAACGAGATAAAGGAGATGGATTATGATTTCATCCTTCTTGACTCTGCACCTTATATTCCTGTTGCAGACGCCGGTGTCATAAACAAACTGGTCGATGCCAACATCTTCATTATCAGAACCGGCCTTGCCGACCTCCGTTTTATCGGAGAACTGGACACCCTTTCACAGACCGGAAGACTCAAGAACGTGGCCATCGTAATCAACGGCGTGGATACCAAATCCCGTTCATACGGATACTATTACGGTTATGGCTATGGCCATTACGGTTACGGCCACTATGGTTACGGGTCAAGGAAAGGCGGAAAGGGCTATGGTTACGGCTATGGTTACGGTACCGGTTACGGCTCCGACACAGAATCCGGCAAAAAGAACAAGGCTTCGTTGGACAAGCAGAGCGAGTGAAGCAGGTCCAGCCAGGACTCCTTGACATAAAACCGGTTCATCATTTCCAGCTGGTGGGCGGAGTGCAGGTCTGTAGCTATGTAACTGTACATCCCGTGGGTCAGAAGATTCCTGAGTATGGTCTTCGAGCCCGGACCGTAGACCCCGGTAAGGGACATTACGTTCAGTTGGAGCTGGCATCCCATATCCACGATCTTTTCAAGCTCGGCCATACCGGCCGGGCTTTCCTGATAGAAACGGTATCTTTCCGGATGGGCGAGTATAGGGCAGAGCCCCATCTCCCGGAGCCGGAATATCTCGTCAAGAATATTGCGGCTGCGCTCGAAATAGGACATCTCTATCAGAATGTGCTTCCCGTCCGGATACAGCAGGGGGTCTGACGACATTTCCCGGAAATCGTCATCCACCATATATTCTGCTGCCAGAAGCGTGTCTTTGTATACGGCCCTGAGGTCGGACGCATAGTTGGGGTACAGGGATTTGCATACGTGGGGAGTTGCAACCATACGCTCTATTCCGGCTTCTTTCATTGCCTGGAGCATATTTGCATGGTCCTCGGGAGTTCTGGCCCCGTCGTCGACTCCCGGTACTATATGGCAGTGGATATCTGACTTGAGTCCGATGTCCCGAATCGTATATTTTGCCTTATGGAAAAACAGCATAACGCAAAATTATAATTATTTCCGGATTATGGCAACTGGAAATGAATGTCTGCTCAATATCCGGGAGTCTTGTCCAGAAAGCGGTAGCCGGCAGCCTCCAGAAGATGCCCGGGTTTTATCGATGCTGATCCTTCCAGGTCCGCGATGGTACGGGACACCTTGATTATCCTGAAGTACGCCCTCATGGAGAATCTTCCACGGGCCATAAGTTTCTGCATCAGTTCCATGCAGTCGGGATCCAGAGGACAATATTTTTCCATCAGACGGTTGTTCATTTCGGAGTTGGTGTTGATGTCTTCATCCCTGAACCGTTCCCTCTGTATTTCCCTGGCGCGCAGAACCCTTTCTGCAACGATGCTGCTTGAATCGCTTCCTGCTTTTTCCCCCAGTTTGGAAGGGTCTACGGTATGCAGCCACAGCTGTATGTCTATCCTGTCCATCAGAGGCCCCGACAGCCTGGATATGTAGTTCATCCTTTGCGTGACGGTGCAGGAACATCTGTCTCCCTCGCCCCAGTAACCGCAAGGGCAGGGGTTGGAGGCGGCCACAAGCATGAACGATGCCGGAAACTCGATTTTGTTCTTGAGCCTGGAAATACTCACCTTCCTGTCTTCGAGCGGCCCCCGGAGCGCTTCTATGACCGATTTAGGCATCTGCCCTACCTCATCGAGGAACAGAACCCCGTTCTGGGCCAGGCTGACCTCACCCGGAAAAATGCTGTCGGCGCCACCTCCGATCATCGCGGCCAGCGAAGCGCTGTAATGCGGCGCCCTGAACGGGCGGGTGCGCATCAGCCCGTATCTGAGATTTCCTTTGCCGCAAACCGAGTATATCTTGCTGGTCACAATGGCCTCCTGCTGTGTCATAGGAGGGAGGATGCCGGTGAGGGCTTTTGCGAGCGAGCTTTTTCCGGACCCCGGTGCTCCTATCATTATCATATTGTGAGACCCTGCAGCCGCTATCTCGGCCCCACGCTTTGCCCCTTCCTGTCCAATGATTTCGGAAAAATCCATGATGGAGCCTTCGCCGGGGATGCTGCCGGCGGGAATATCGTTGCCGATAGGGGAGTTCCATATCAGGAGGTCGCTGCAATCCTGCCTGCCGCCCAGTATGCGCAGGATATCCGCAAGGTTGCTGACACCGTATATCTCCGTATCACGGAACTCCACGGCTTCCAATGCAGAGCCCCTGGGCAGAATGCACCCGCGGAATCCGCTGTCCCTCGCAAGTTCGGCCATCGAAAGGGCCCCGGGGATGTCCCTGATGCTGCCGTCCAGACCCAGTTCCCCCATAATTATGTAATCCCCTATCCTTGGGAGTTCTTCCTGCCCGGATGCGGCGATTATGCCCAGGGCTATGGGGATATCATACCCGCTGCCTTTCTTGTGCAGGTCGGCGGGCGCCAGGTTGATGACTATCTTCTTCCCGGGTATATGGAACCCCAGAGAGGCCAGGGCCGTAGTGGTTCTCAGAAGACTTTCCTTGACCGCAACGTCGGCAAGTCCTACGAGATGGATTCCTATGCCTCTTCCTATGTCAACTTCGACCGTGACTTTCACTGCATCTATTCCTATGCACTTTGCTCCATAAATATGTACCAGCATAATGTTTTGATTAGTATCTTTGCGGTGTCATGCAACACCGGATCATCATAAAGGACCTATCGGACATCGACCGCGCCGCCGCAGAGTTCATTTCTCTGATCGGGGATAACACTCTGGTGGCTTTTTATGCTCCTATGGGAGCTGGCAAGACCACATTCACCACTGCAATATGCAGAAACCTCGGGGTGGACGAGTCCGAGATAAGCTCACCGACTTTTTCCATAGTCAACGAATACCGTTCTTCAAAAGGCGAGAGCATCTTCCATTTCGACTTCTACCGTATCACGAAGATCCCCGAGGCTTTGGACATAGGCTTCTACGATTACATAGACAGCGGGTGCCTGTGCCTTATGGAATGGCCGGAGAACATAGAGGAAATACTTCCGGAAGAGGCAGTCAGAGTGTCCATCAGTGTAATGGAAGACGGCTCCAGGGTTGTTACCTGGTAGCGTCCCCGCTCACTTCTATTCCCGTCAGGAATCCGTTGATGTCAATTTCCCGGCAAGCGCCGCCCATCCAGACGAAAGGTTTCCGTCCCCGTTCCCTCGGAGTAAGGGCCAGATACATCGTACCGTTTTGATAATAACCTCCCTGTGTGGGGAAGAAATAGTAGGCCCCTTCCGGTATTCCGGAAGGAAGAGGCATTGTCCCGTCGCTAAGGCACATCACCTCTTCGCCGAGCCCGGAAGGGAATTCGTAATAGTAATATGATTCTTCCACCTGTTGGGAGAAATGACGTATGCTGTACCCGTTGTTCACGCTGTTGTCGATTCCGTTGCATACGTGGACTGTGACGTTGTCCGCCAGATAGTCGAAGCAGATGTCGTCGAAAGAGAAGTATAGGGCTCCGTTGCCGTCAAAGTTCCGCTGTCCGAATCCGCCCCGGACAGTACCGTCCGGTTTGACAAGAAGCGGACAGCCGTTCAATCGGAACGAGAATCCTTTCCCTTCCCTGGACTGCCCCAGAGTATAAAGGCTGTCCCCGGCAGGCAGTATGCCCTTGAGCCATTCGCGTCCTTCATATCTGAACAGTTCGGTCCCGTCCTTTTTGACTATGGTTTGCGAGGCTGTAGCGTATTCCGTGTACAGATGGCCATTGATGATATGGTGGAGGTCCGGGTCCGGACTTACAAGACAGTCCTTCCCGGTGTCTACACCAAGTATTTCCTCGAAGTCCTTGAAAAGAATGATCTTTAGCGGAGCATTCCCGAAAGTGCTGTCCTGCCTCCAGTCATATCCCTGCGGAGCCACGACGGCGCTAACATATACGGATTCTGCGTCCAGGCCGGCCAGGGAATCGGGACGGCCCTTGCCCGTAGTGTCCGGGGCTTTCACCGCGCTTCCACGGTAATCACGTGGCATCAGGGCCAGTTCTTTTGATGAGCATCCCGCCATGACAGCCTGGACTATGACGATCAGGGATGGGAGCAGCAAAGTTGTTATTGAAGTTTTCACAGTTTTTTTCTGCAAAAAAGCATATAATAAACAAAAGCAGGAAAGATGTTCATGACATTTTCCTGCATTCCGTCACAAAGACGTTTTTCTTATCGATTCTTATTTTTTTTATAGCGAGAATCTCACTCCTGCCTCGAAGTTGAAAGTCTGAGGTTTTTCCGTCCTTATGCTGGTAGGATGGTCGCAATGGAAATAATAACGGAAGGAAGGGTCGAAATATACCCCGATAGACCCGGTAAGCTTGAATTCCATTCCCAGACCCGCACCGGCCGAGAACATAAGGCCCTTTACCGGTTCTTTGATGACCGTGGACTCCGGGCTCCCCCAGAACCTGTACTTGTTGGATATGCAATATTCGGCCGAGCCTCCCGCATGGGCATATACGTTAATGTTTTCGAGCTGCACAAGGGAATAGATCAGGTTTACGGGTATACCCAAATAGCTCATATTGTGGCGGACGCTCCCGCTGTTCCCCATGTAACGGGCATCGAAGGCGCTGGAGAGGAAGGTGTAGCTCAGCCCCGTGCCCAACGACAGTTTCCTTGTCAGAGGTATTCTGATTCCGGCACCCAGCTGCAGAGGTATGCCGAAGCTCTCCAATCCTGTCTTGACAAGAGCTCCCGAGCCTTCTCCTTCCGCACCGAAGAATGACGATGCCGCGGAGAATTCGGAGTTGCTGGAAAGGTTGCCGGAAACGGTGAGCGACGGCCTGCGCTTTCCAAGAGAAGCTAGCATTTCCTGCCTCTGGATTTCTGCAAACGGGTCCGGATGCCTGTCGGAGACGTTGGCGGCGGAACTGTTGCCGGTTGTTCCGGCTGGATTGACGTTGTCCTGCCCGCAGTTCTGTTCCTCCGGGGCAATCACTATGGAAATGGCGTCAGCGGTTGCTGCGCCGGTTACCGGCAGAACGGTATGACCTGGTGCAGGCATTACGTTTATCTCGCAGGAAGCGGCGGGCTCAGGTACCACGGCATCGTATGCCGTAGAGTACGTTACCTGCGAGAGCAGAGGTTCAGAAACCGTTCCGGTCCTCCAGAAATGTCCGGCGAAGAATACACCGGCGCATATTGCCGCAGCGAACGAAAGGGCAACTGCATAGAAAGGCGCGGCCCCTGCAGGGGAAATCCTGCGGCGCACAGCCCACCAGACACCCATCGGTGCCTTGACCGATGCGTCCTGCAGCATCTCCCTGACCTGGAGGTCGAAGTTGTCTATGTTGTCGTTCATCTGCATCTTAATACTTTTCTTCAATCTTTGTCTGCAATATTGCCCGTGCCCTCAGGAACTGGGATCTGGAAGTGCTTTCCGTGATGTCCAGGGCTTGCGCAATCTCCTTGTGCGAGTATCCCTCGACGGCATACATGTTGAACACCGTCCTGAATCCGGGAGGAAGTTCGGATACGTATTTCATGATTTCCGAACAGGACAGGTCCTGGATTGCCGTAGGAGCGCCGTTGGATACATTGAAAGCCGTTTCCACTTCCTGGCTTTGTCTGAGAACGTCCTTCTTTCTCAGGCTCATGAGTGCAGTATTGACAAAGATCCGCCGGCACCAGCCTTCGAACGAGCCGTCTCCGGAGTAAGTGCCTATTTTGGAAAACAGGGCTACGAAACCATCCTGCAGTACGTCCAGAGCGTCATCCCTGTTGCCCATATATCTGAGGCAGACTGCGAACATTTTGCCGCTCAAGGCATCGTAGATGGATTTCTGTGATCTTGGGTCCCCGTTGCGGGCTCCCTCTATCCAATCCGTTATCCGAGTGTTAAGATGCTCCTTATTCCTGAAAAGTTGCATCAATACAAATAAATATGGCACTAAAATAGCCAAAAAATCTCTCAAAAAAGTACTATTTTTGTCTTTGATATGCGCAGGACATTTCTTTCCATATTATTGTTTCTTGCCTGTGTGTTGTCCTGGGCTCAGGAAAATCCGAGCGACGACACGCTTCTGGATGCGGTCGGCCTGTTTTCAGAGGGCGACTATTCTGCGGCAAGGGATTCGCTGAATCTGGTGGTTGCCGCGGACTCAACCCAGGATGCCGCCTACTATTACCTGGGCCTGCTGGATTACTCGGAAAAGAACCTTCAGGGGGCGCTGGACAATTTTTCCAGAGCATATCGTTCGGACACGTCAAACCTGTGGTACCAGGAAGCGCTTGCGTCGGTCTATTCCGCCCTCGGGGACAACGGGACATCCAACCAGCTTTATCTGGAACTTCTGGAAAAGGACCCCAAGAAATACCGCAGCCATTTCACATTGACCATTCTTGCAGACCAGACCCTTGCCAAGGGAGATGATTCCCTTGCCCTTGCATACTATGACCAGGCCCTGCAATATGACCCTTCGTATATCCCGGCAAAACTCGGGAGGGCGGAGGCCCTGATGCAGGCAGGCAGGGTTGCAGACAGTTTTGCGGCCACGAAGGAAGTCCTTTCGGACGGGAGGATCAACGAAGAAGCCAAGATCCAGTATCTAACGTCTCTGTTCAGGACTTTCAATGCCAACCAGTGGACGGCCTGGAAAGAAGAGATAATCGGATTGGTCCGCTCCGTGCAGCAGGCGCATCCTCAGTCCGAAAAGCCGCTCAGGATGGAATTGGAGATAATGTATCTCTATACGGACTATTCCGGAATAATGGAGTGCTTCAGGCGTTTGTACCTGATGCCCGGCCTCAAGACGGAAGACAGGGTGGAGATTCTGGGGAACATGGGGGACATCTGCCATCAGCAGGGAAACGAGCAGGCCTGCTTCGATTATTACGAGCAGGCTCTCCGTCTGAATCCGGATTATGCGCCCGTTCTGAACAACTATGCATATTTTCTTGCTCTCAAGGCCAGGAAGTTGCACAAAGCGCTCAGAATGTCCGCCAAGACCGTGAAGCTTGAGCCGGACAATCCTACATACCTGGACACTTACGGGTGGGTGCTTTATCTGCTCGGAAAAGCAGAAGAGGCAAAACCTGTGTTCAAGCATGCCCTCGTATACGGAGGGAACCAGAGCGATGAGGTTCTTGCTCATTATGCCAGCGTCCTGGAGTCTCTTGGCGAGAAAGACCGTGCGGAGTATTACAGGGCCCAGATAAGGAACAGGAAATGAGAAGATTGATTGTAATATTGCTGCTCTTGCTCCTTCCCGTGTATTCCTATTGCCAGGACGTGGCGGAAAAGGAAAGCAGGCGGGACAGGCTGGAAAGGGAGATTTCCATACTCGAAAGCCAGCTCAAGAACGCCAATTCCAGGAGTTCCAACGCACTTAACGCGCTCCAGCTTACCCAGCGCCAGATCAAGGCTCGCAAACAGTTGCTTGCGGAAAGCGACCGTCAGATCCGCATCATCAACGACAGCCTTTACCTCAAGCAGATTCAGATAAACAGGGTTCAGCAGAGGCTGGACACTATGACCGTATACTACAGCCGTCTCATCAAGAACGCCTACAAGAACAGGGACGCAAGAATATGGTATATGTACATTCTGGGTAGCGACAACCTGTCTCAGGCGGGGAAACGTTATTCATACCTCAAGACGCTTTCTTCCCAGATGAACACCCAGGCCCGGAAGATCCGGGAATCCAAGGAAGAATTGGAAAGGCAGAGGGCTTCCCTGGCTCAGATGAAGTCCGACGCCCAGAAGGTTAGGGCCCGCCGTGCAAAGGAACTGGAGTCGATGCAGAAGGAGGAGCAGCAGAGCCAGAAACTCATATCCCAACTCAAGAAGGACAAGACCAAATACCAGAACCAGATTTCTTCCAAGCGCAAGCAGGTCGAATCCCTGAACAAGGAAATCAACCGTCTCATTGCACAGGCAATGGGCTCTTCCTCAAAGAATTCCGCTCCTGTGGATTACAAGCTTGCCGGAGAGTTCGAGTCCAACAAAGGCAAACTGCCATGGCCTGCGGACGGTCCGGTCGTGGAGGGGTTCGGGCAGCATTACCATCCGGTATACACCAAGGTCCTGATGCCGTTCAACAACGGAGTGAACATTGCCGTGAAGCCAGGGACCATGGCCAGGGCGGTATATGAAGGAACCGTGAAACAGATAATAGTGATGCCGGGTTACGGCCAGTGTGTGCTTGTCCAGCACGGGAATTATTTCACCTTCTATTGTAAACTCACAGCCATCAAGGTCAAGCAGGGACAAAAAATAACGACCGGGCAGGAGCTCGGTCGTATAGATACGTTTTCCGGAGAGACCCAGCTGCATTTCCAGCTGTGGAAAGGGAAGGCCCCTCAGGATCCGGAGAATTGGCTCAGGCCTAGAGGTTAGGATTCATCTTGCTCCAGTCTGCGATTGCAGGGATTATTCCGAGCTCGATTATTTCCTCGCGCATCTTGCAGAGATGCTCGTATGATGCCTGCAGAGCAGCCATTTCCTCGGCTGTTCCCTCAGGAGCGGTGAAATGAACTCCTGTAGCGTCGATAACAGAAGGCATAGCCATCATAACGTTCTTGTAACCGCATTTGTCGCAGTTGACATAGCATCCTGCAGGCCAAGTGAACTTGTCGCCTCCCATAGATGCCTCGATCATCTTGACGGCCTGGTATGCAGGGCTCTGGAATGAGCTGCGTCCACGGAGCTTGATGATGTTGGAGCCACCCTGGATGGTGTTGTGCTTGATTTCCTCCCACTTCTGGGCAGGGATGTTATAGCTTGCGAGCGGCTTTCCGTCAACCATGGTCTTGCTTGCGAAAACTGCCATAGCCTCTCCATGTCCGCCGTAGGTGCGAGCGTCCGTAACCTTGTACTGAGGAACTCCGCACTCCTGTGCGATAGCTTCCTGGAGACGGGTTGAATCGAGCGCTGCGAGAGAAGTGAGCTGCTCCGGCTTGAGTCCTGAATGGATAAGAGCGGTGAGAGCAGTAACGTCTGCAGGGTTGAAAATAACGACAACGTGCTTGACATCAGGGCAATACTGTTTGATGAGGTCTCCGAACTCAGCGGCGATCTTGCAGTTTCCCTTGAGAAGGTCCTCGCGTGTCATACCCTCTTTGCGAGGTGCACCGCCTGAAGAGATGATGTATTTTGCATCCTTGAAGGCAACGGCCGGATCTACTGTCCAGGTGATGTTCGCACCTTCGAAAGCGCAATGGTACATTTCTTCCGCTACACCGTGAACACCGGGCTCGAAGATATCGTAGAGGCAGATGTTAGGTGTGAGACCGAGCATAAGAGCGGTCTGAGCCATGTTGGAACCGATAGCTCCGCCGGCTCCGACGATGGTCAATTTTTCGTTTGTCAAATATTTCATATCGTTAATGATGAATTGTTCTCTAAAGCAGCACAAAGATAGTAATTATCCAAAAAATAACTATATTTGCCGTGTTATAACTTTTTATGGCACTATTTCTTACAAAAGACCTGGATGACGACGGTCACTCGAGACTGGGCATCTGGCAGATTACAGAGACTGAGGAACAGCTTCGCTCCCTCTCTTCGATCCCTTCGGACGAACTGGAAGAGATTTCATTCATCAAAAGCGAATCATTGCGCAAGCAGAAGCTTGCGGTAAGGGTTCTGCTTGACTCGATGTTCGAGGACAAGGTATACCTGAGCCATCACGACAACGGCAAACCGTATATCGAGAACAATTCCATCAACATCAGCATAACCCATACGGAAAAATATGTGGCAGTGATTCTCAACGACGACTACGAGGTCGGAATAGACTGTGAGTCGCTGGACCGCGATTTCTCCGCAGTGGAGAAAAAGGCTCTCTCGGAGGAAGAGATAGAGGATCTTGACGACGACGGACGCAATACCCAGCTTGCCATCTATTGGTGCGCCAAGGAGGCTGTCTACAAAAAGATGTCCCAGTACAACGTGGATTTTGCAGAGCAGATAGAAATCGACGATTTTCACGTAAGGGACGAAGGTGAGCTTGAAGCAGTCTTCACGGACAAGGACGGGTATGAACAGGAACTCTCACTGGAGTATATGACTTTCGACCGTCACGTTCTTGTTTGGATCAGCGGTGAATAAACCACTTTTGAATCTTGATGTTCCCGGCGGCGCTTCCAAGGTGCTGCTTCACAGTTGCTGTGCCCCTTGCAGCGGAGCCATCATAGAATGTATGGCCGCAAACGGAGTCCGGCCGTCGGTTTTCTTCAGCAATTCGAATATCTGCAGCCGTTCCGAGTACGATCTTCGCCTTGCGGAGGTAAGGCGCTATGCCTCGCAGTACTCTCTCGAGGTCATAGATGACGAATATGACCACAGGGCCTGGCTGGAAGCCGTGCGGGGCCTGGAAAAGGAGCCCGAACGGGGACTGCGTTGCGAGATGTGCTTCAGGTTCCGTTTGCAGCGCTCTGCCCGCTATGCCGGGGAAAACGGATTCGAGGTACTTGCAACCTCGCTGGCATCTTCACGTTGGAAGGATCTGGACCAGGTCAACCGGGCTGGGGAGTTGTCGTGCAAGGAACAGGGCAATGTGATCTGGTGGCCCCAGAACTGGCGCAAAGGCGGTCTGCAGCCACGCCGCAATGAAATAATCAGGGAACAGAATTTTTACAACCAGAACTTCTGCGGTTGCGAGTTCTCCCGCAGGGAAGAGACTCAGACTATCTCTTTGATCGACTGAATGCCGTCACGCGTGAGGTAGATGCGGAAGTGCTTGAAATCCCTTTCTTCGCCCTGCTCGTATTGCAGGACAATATTTACGTGATAGTCCTTTATGCAGTCTATCTTGGTGGCATTTCCGTCGGCCCCAAGCATCTTGACGCTTTTCATAGGGTTGTCCATCTTGTGCAGGAAACTTGAAATCTGGAATCGGACAATATCGTTTATGTCGCGGTCCACGGTGACCCTTTTCCTGTAAAGTATGACCTTTTCGTCCGGGACGCGGCTCCCGGAGTCGAACTTTCGTTCCCTGTTCCGGATCTCCAGCACTTCTGCAGGCACCTTGGATGCCGGAATAAAGTCCATTCCTTCTTTGAAAGTACCTATCTTCTTATCCTTGAAGATTATGCTGGCCTTGTTGTCAAAATACTTTGACCCTACTCTGTGGGCGAAATAAAAGCGCATAAGTTCCTTGATGCGGTCTTTCATCATATAACTTATGATGAGCGCTATGAACAGAGGCCAGGTCAGATTTCCGAATCTGCGCTGGAATGCCCAGGCCACTATTGTCGCAAACAGCATCGCAAGCCCCGCAGCAACGCTGTAGTACGCCTGCTCTGCTATGACACCGTCCCTTTTCTTCGGGGCCCGCAGGTAGAACGGGCGCTCGACGTATTTCTTTAAAACACTTTGGCGGTAGACGAAATTCTTGTTTGTCTCGGAATCCCCTGGAATGACCGATATAAAGCCGTGCTCCTGCCTGTACCTGTTCAGGCGGAGTACCAGGGAAGAAAGGACATCCTTGTCCCCTCCGTTTTCCATCCTGCCCAACGCTGCCTGCAGGCATACGTTGCACAGGAATTCTCCGCAGAGCGAATGGGTGGAACTTTCCCTGAATGTGCTGAATACGCGGATAATATCGTCTACAGCGGCAGAGAACCGGCAGTCGTCCATAGAGGAACTGTCCCTGAGCGAACTCTTCACTATGGCTGAAAACACCCTCAGTTGGTAGTCGTATTCATCATCGGTGGCCTCCAGAACATTATGCATAGGTTCTGCATCCCCGCCGACTATGTTGTCAAGCCTGTACGGAGGAATGACCAGGCGCACGTTGGACTTGACGTCCCGGTAAAAATCCGATTTGGAATATGTAGAAGGATTTATGTCCAGGCTGTTGGGCACGAAGAACCACATTCCCAAGGTGAAATTGCGGTTGTGATTGTTTTCCTTGGGCTTGAACCCTACCTTGAATTCCAAAGACAGGGAATCGTGTATCTTGGTGTTGATGTCTATCATACTCCGAACAGCCCCGGAGTAATGCCTATCCATTTTAGGACGGTTGCTCCCCAAAGCAGAATGAGCAGCCAGGAGAATGTCATCATAGTGATGCCGAACTTGAAGGCGTCTGTCTGGCTGTAATGGTTGGTATTGTACAGCAGAGCGGCAGGCTTGCTGTTGAAAGGAAGTACGTAGACGTGCTCGATGAGCATTGATACGGGCAGGGCTATGCTCATAGGAGGGAAGCCGAATCTGGTTTCCACGCCCAGCGCAATAGGAACAAAAACCATAGTCCTTATGGTCTTGCTCTGGAAGACAAGCCCGGAGTACATCATAAGGAAGGTCAGAATCACATAGAGGATCCAGAACGGCGTGCCGGAAGTGATTCCCAGTGCGTCAAAGGCGGCGTTCACCATAGTGTTGGGGATGTCGGTGGCGTTGAGGCCGCTTCCCAGAGTATATGCACCGGCACTGAAAAGCATCAGGTGCCAAGGCAGGTCCACATCGTTCCACTTGACGACTCCAATTCCCGGAATCAGGGCGAGCACCGCCCCGATGAAGGCGACCATAGTCTCGTCAATATTATGGAAAGTACCCTTGGTGATCCAAAGAATCAGCACTATCATGAATATCGCCACGGCCTTCCATTCTTCCAGGCTCATCTTCCCCATTGCATCCAACTCTTCCTTCAGCCGCTCCAGACCTCCCTCGATCTGAGGCTTCTGCTCCTCCTTCTTCATAGGGAAGAATACATACATTCCGAGCAGTAGGCCGACTACAAGTATGACCACGCTCATAGGCCCTACTGCGACAAGCCATTGGGAGTATCCGAAATCGCAACTGCCCAGATAACCCATTATGAGCGAGATGGCCAGCAGGTGCGCACCGCTTCCGGTGTAGAAGGCATTGGCTCCGATGTTGACCTGGAACAGATTCTGAATCACCAGATTGCGCCCGAAATTATTGCGGTTGCCGTCCGATGCTCCGTATATTGCGCAGACCACCATGAAGATAGGCAGCATTATCGTTGCCTTGACGGTGGTAGCGGAAATGAATGCGGAGAGTACCAGATTGATTATCATGAAACTCCAGAGTACGCCTTTAGCCGATTTTCCGAATCTTATCACGAACGCCAGCGCAAGCCTCTTTGCGAACTGGGTCTTGACCAGCATGCTTGCCAGAACGAAACTCAGAATATTGAGCCACATTACCGGATGCCCGAGTTGTGCCAGGGCTTCCTTCTGAGTGGTGACGTTAAGCAGTACAGTGGCCAGAATAACCAGCAGGGAGGTAAGGTAATTCGGGATGGCTTCCGTAATCCAGAGTATAAGGCTGGATGCGAAGATGGCCAGCATTGCGTAGCAGGCCTGTGTAAACCCTTCCGGGCCCAGCACGCCAAGGCGTTTTGCCGCCGTGGCTGCCAGACCGTCCGGGTTAAGATTGTCGATAAAGCCTATATGGCTGAACCAGCAGATCCAGACAAAAACAATCAGGGCTACAGGACCGCCCAGCCGGGCCATCCATTTCTCGAAGTTGGACTTACTCATCTTGGGCAGTTTCTCCACCCTGTAGTTGCTCATGTCCAGTGGATCTGTCATTATTTCCAGTTTTTATAAGGGTTCTTCATCAACATAGAATTGAAATACTTGGGGTCGCCGGTAACCTCTTCGCCAAGCCATTCAGGCTTGTCGAAAGGCTCGTTCTCGTCCTCGAGCTCAACCTCGGCCACGGTAAGGCCGTCATTGTCTCCGTAGAACTCGTCAACTTCCCAGGTATGTTTGCAGTCGGTGTTCTTGACAAGGAAACGTGTCTTGTCAATAACGCCCGGTTCTGCAAGTTCCAAAAGGCTCTGAACCTCCTCTACAGGGATTTCCTTCTCCCATTCGAAGCGTGCCGCTCCGCTCTGGTTGCCTATTCCCTTGATGGTGATATAGCCTTTGTCTCCCTTGACGCGTACGCGTACGGTACGCTCAGGGACACTGCTCAGATAACCTTGGGTGATGCGTGTCTGCTTGAAGGCTTCTTCCTTGTAGCAGTCGCATTTCACCAGGAATTTCTTCTCAATTTCCTGTGCCATATCCTTATTCGTTTGCAAGAGGTTTGTCGGACATTCCTATCACGCGCTTGATTGCCTGGAGGTAGTTGATGTTCTCCACACCCTCGAGCCCAAGGTCTGCGACAGTCTTCTTGATGTCCTCTATTTCAGTTGATTCGGAGTTGATGGTCACAACCTTTGCACCGTTGATGAGCACGTTGCCCACTTCGCAGATGGTGTCGTTCACCATATAGCCGAAGCGCTGCTTGTGAACGCGTACTGCAGCAAGGTCTTTGTTTGCCTTGACCATTGCGATGAACTCTTCGTAAGTATACTCGTCCTTTGTAAGAGCAGGCATCTCTACCATGAAAGCAGGGAACACTTCCTTTTCCAGAACCTCGCGGCTGATAGGGAATTCACCCTTCATCAGCGGGTTCCACTGCTCGAATCCGTCTACGGTCTGGACATAGGTCTTGATGTCCATCTTGCCGTTACGAATCTTGGTGTTGTTGATGTCGTTCTTGCTGGAGATGATGTAAATCTCGTCGCTCTCCCTTTCCCAAACCTTCTCAGGAACAGGAACGGAAAGTCTTGCCATTCTCTTGTGAGCCTCGCAGAAGCACTGGCCGAAGCTTCTGAATTCGAAGCGCGGCTTGCTCTGCTCGCCTATTTTAAGTTCTCCCATAATTTTTTTTGTTTTTTCGG
Source organism: Bacteroidales bacterium (assembly GCA_024401805.1). Lineage (GTDB taxonomy): Bacteria > Bacteroidota > Bacteroidia > Bacteroidales > UBA932 > Cryptobacteroides. The sequence continues at coordinate 5,102 of JAKSKG010000002.1, read as the reverse complement.
ATTATTCCTGAGGGATATCTTCTCCGGATGCTGCGTTTGCTGCGCCGAGAGTCTGCTCTGCGAGTTTCCACTCACCGGTTCCGTTAGGGATTCTCTGGCAGGTCTTGTGAACTTTCTTGTCCTTGATGGTAGAAAGGGCGGTGTCCCAAGGCTGAGGGCCGCGTGAGAATACCTGAACGGACTTGCCTTCTGCGTCGAAGAGCTCGAACTTGACGGATTTCTTAGGGGAAACGCCGCAGGTAAGGAGGACGTTGTCGGCCTTTGCCTTAAGATAACCCTCGGCATTCACGTCAACCTCTTCGGTAACTTCGTCGGCGATCCAATGGTCCTCACCTACAAGGACAAGGTATGCACCAGCTGCAAGCTTGTGGCCTGCCTCTCCGCACCATACTTTCTCGGTGGTGTCGTCGTTCTTGATGATATATGCTCCTTCAAGGTCGATTTCTTCTGTACCCTTGTTGAAGAGTTCGATATTCTTGTCGGTAGGGTCAACCTCGTTCAGGGCAAGATTGGTAAGATCTGGAATAGGGTCGTCAATAACCTCTCCGTTGTCTTTCTTGCAGGATACTGCGAAAACTGTGAGCGCGCACAGTGAAATCAAATAAAACTTCTTCATTTTGCTTGTGTATTAAATTGTTGTTGATCAATATAGTTTTCTAAAAATCTATTTCCATACGGAAAGAAACCATAGAGTAATCCACTCCCTGCTGTGCGGATGCGACTCTCTTAGGATCCTGTGTAGGGATGCCGCTCTTGTTGTAACCTACCGTGAACTTGTTGCCCTTGCCGGATGCATAGCGGTCCTGGTCATTGTACTGGTAGTTTACCACGAACTTGACGTGATCGTTGACATAGTAGTTTACTCCGAAAGAATATGCCATTGCAGATCCTCCCATAAGTTTCTGATCTGCAAGAGGAAGAGATCTGTCCGCGTTGAGGTCGATGTTCTCTACGCGTGCGCAGACCTCGATGTCTCCCCAGTCCTTTCCGCGCTGTACACGGGTGAATTTTGCGCCGGCGTTGTCATATCTCTGCCTTCCGCCGAACAGCAGATAGCTGGCCTGGGCATACCATCCTCCGAAATGCTTGCTGCCGCCTGCCTTGAGGAAGGAGTCGTCTGCCATATAAACCGCTTCGTAGCGCAGTCCCTTCCAGTATCCCGCCAATTCTGCAGTGTAAAGGAGATCGTGATCCACTGGTCCGAAAATATCAGTGTCCAGATATTTCTTTCTGTTGATGGACGTAGTGTTGCGGGTGCTGAACCTGTCGTTGTTAAGAGACTCGCCGCTCATCTTAGGGGTGCGGTAAGAGAATGCCCCAGCGATGTGCATACCCCAGTCAGTCTTGTTCCAGCCCGGCATATAGATGGCCTTCACGGTTGCTGATATACCGTCGTCCTGGCCATAGGATTTGTTGTTCTCTTCGACGTATGTACGCTCCTCGGAACCCTTGCACTCCGAGAAGAACAGTCCGCCGCTGAGCCAGAGCCCCTTGTCATAATACAGGGCATTGACTCCGATGTGACGGCTAGGTGCGAGTGCATTCGTAATCATAGGGCGCTCCATGAACATAAGGTAGCGTGAAGAGTTGTTTCTCTGGATAGAGAAGAACTCCTTGAAGTTACCCGCCTGGATGTGCATATTCTTGATACCGTCATAGCGGATGATGGCGTCCTTGAGTTCGAAGCAGCCGTCTGCCATATCCATATCCACCTCTCCGTACCATTTGGAATCGATCTGTCCCTTGACAGCGAAGCGGGCGCGGCGGATGCTTACACCACTGCCTATTTCTTCTGCGTAGTCAGGCTCTCCGAAGAAATATGCCCCGTCAACCTGGACACGGTTGTCCAGCCATATCTTATATCCTGAATTCTTGGATCTGAGTACAAGAATGCCATCCTGAGCTTCCGCTACAAGAGGGTCTACGTCTACTTTGACTCCGTACTGGTTGTACTGTACTTCATCATTCTGTGCATAAAGGGACACTCCGGCGCACAATGCTGCCAGAGCAAAAGCAAATTTTTTCATAAATGTGCGGTTATTATTGATAATAATTGTGTCGTTAACAAGTCAAAGATACAAAAAAATAGTAAATTTGGCACTCCAATACAATATTATCATGAGCAAAGTACTTGTTTCCGGTGGCGCCGGCTTTATAGGCAGTCACGTTACAGTAGAGCTGGTTCAGGCCGGCTATGAGGTGGTTATTGCCGACAATATGTCAAACTGCGACCTTACCAATTACAATGGTGTGTGCCGTATTCTGGGCAGGAAGATGCCTTTTGTCAAGATGGATTTCTGTGACGCAAAGGCTGTTCACAAACTTTTCAAGAAGCATCGTTTCGATGCAGTGATACATTTTGCCGCATACAAGGCGGTCGGCGAGTCTGTGGGTGAACCGGACAAGTATTATCTGAACAACCTTACTTCGTTCCTGAACGTTCTGGAGGCGTCCAGGGAATTCGGTACGAACGTTCTCTTCTCTTCTTCCGCAACCGTATACGGGGATACCGACAAACTTCCTGTAACGGAAGCTTCCGAGAGGCAGCCTGCAACCTCTCCATACGGAAACACCAAGCAGATGTGCGAGGATTTCCTGCGTGACGCAGTACGCGCCTACCAGGGAATGCACGGCATCGCCCTCAGATATTTCAACCCTATCGGAGCACATCCGAGCGCGCTTATCGGAGAACTCCCTCGCGGAGTTCCCAACAACCTGGTGCCTTTCATCACCCAGACCGCTGCGGGAGTACGTGAGTGCCTGAGCATCTTCGGTGACGATTATCCTACCGAGGACGGTACCTGCAAGCGCGATTTCATAGATATCGTGGATCTTGCCAAGGCTCACGTGTGTGCAGTCCGCCGTATGATAGACGGCAGGATGAAGGAGAATTACGAGATTTTCAACGTAGGAACGGGACGGCCTGTATCCGTAATGGAACTTGTGAACACATTCCAGAAGGTCAACAATCTCAAGCTCAACTATAAGATTGTAGCCCGCCGTCCGGGTGATGTCGTTGCCATCTGGGCAGATCCTACCAAGGCAAACGAAGAACTCGGCTGGAAGGCCGAGCGTTCCCTCGAAGATACCCTGCGCGCAGCGTGGCTGTGGCAGCAGAAGGTCACCCCTGCAAAGTGATCATCTGAACAGGGCTTTAACCAATTCAGGGACATCCGCGACTTTGACGACGCGGATGTCTTTTGTTTTCTGTTGCGTGTCGGAGAAGGATGATACGAAGATCTTCTTGAATCCGAGTCTCTCGGCCTCGATGATACGGCGGTCTGTCTGTGAGACGGGGCGTATCTCGCCGCTCAGGCCTACCTCGCCGGCAAAGCAGAAATCTGCCGGGATGGCAAAATCGAAGTTGGAGGACAGAACGGCGACTATTACTGCGAGGTCTGCGGCCGGGTCGTTGACCTTGAGGCCTCCGGCCATGTTCAGGAATACGTCCTTGGCGCTAAGGTGGAATCCGGCGCGCTTTTCCAGCACGGCGAGCAGCATGTTAAGGCGACGTACGTCAAAACCTGTAGCCGAGCGCTGGGCAGTGCCGTAGACCGCCGAGCTCACAAGACTCTGAACTTCGAAGAGGAAAGGTCTGGTCCCGTCCAGCATGGCGCAGATGGCGGTTCCGCTGAGTCCTTGTTCGTGCATGGGGATAAGCAGCTCGGAAGGGTTGCTCACCTCCCTGAGTCCGGATCCTGTCATCTCAAACACGGACAGTTCCGACGTGGAACCGAACCTGTTCTTGATGCTGCGCAGGATGCGGTATGACCCGCGGTTCTCGCCCTCGAACTGGAGCACCACGTCCACTATGTGTTCCAGAATCTTAGGCCCGGCGATGAACCCGTCCTTGGTGATGTGGCCTATCAGAATCACGGGAACTCCGCTGCCTTTCGCGAACCTCAGAAGCGCGGATGCGACTTCCTTGATCTGGGAGACCGAACCCGGTGCGGATTCGATGGATTCGCTGTACATGGTCTGCACGGAATCCACAATCATAAGGTCCGGATTTATCGCGGTGGCTTCCGATATTATGTTTTCTATGAGGGTTTCCGTGTATATGAGGCAATTGTCGGGGGAACCTCCCAGACGCCGGGCGCGCATCTTGACCTGTTTTGCGCTTTCCTCGCCGCTGACATACAGGGTCTTGAGGTCCGGGCAATGCAGGGGAATCTGGAGCGACAGGGTGGATTTGCCTATTCCCGGTTCTCCTGCTACAAGAACCAGCGATCCGGGGACGATCCCTCCTCCGAGTATGCGGTCTACCTCGGCCATTCCGAGGGATTTGCGCTCCTCGTCGGAAAAAGCTATATCCTTCAATTGCTGGGGCTTGCGGTCATTGCGCAGGGGACTTGCCACTCCGGCAGAGGCTTTCCCTGTCTGGGCGGGAGCCTCGACCATAGTGTTCCATTCACCGCAGGCAGGGCAGCGTCCCATCCATTTGGGGCTTTCGTTGCCGCAGGAACTGCAGTACCATATTGTCTTGTTTTTTACTGACATAGTTGCAAATATAACAAGAAATTGATAGGTTTGTAAACAATAAAACAGAGCCTCTTATGAGAAAGATTATTGTATTTATGGCCTGCATTGCAACAGTCTGCAGTTGCGGCACTTTTTCCAATGTTTCTGATTCCGGGGAAGAGATGGTGGACCTGGGTTACGGCAGAGTCAGGAAATCGCATAACACTTCCGCGGCCTCTTCTGTCGATATCGAGAAGATGGATGCCAAATACACGAATATCTTCGACTACCTCAGAGGTACTGTTCCGGGGTTGTACGTAGGTCCTTTACAGGGGGCCGGTTCCCAGCCGGAAATGTATATCAGGGGAGTCAACAGCATCAACGGGGACATTACTCCGCTCATTCTTGTGGACGGGGCCGAGATGTCCAGCATAGCCTTGCTGGACCCGAGCATAGTGAGCAGGGTAACCGTTCTCAAGGGCCCCGAGGCTGCCATCTATGGAGCAAGAGGAGCCAACGGTGTCATTCTGATATCAACAAAGACTGCCGGTGGGAAATAAAAAAATACACTTGGCTTCCAAGTGTATTTCGTAGCGGGAGTGGGGCATGATCCCACGACCTCCGGATTATGAATCCGACGC
>JAKSKG010000019.1 GCA_024401805.1 Bacteroidales bacterium | reverse complement strand
ATCTCGGTCTTTTTTGTATATTTGTAGTCTTATATTAAGGGATAATCTGTATGAAAAAGGCATTACGTACGTTATTGGTTCTGGCGCTTGTGCTGGGTGTTCAATCCTGCGCCTATAAGTTCGAATCCGTCAAGGGAGACCCTACCGGAACACGCATATATACGCTTGACAACGGTCTCAAGGTCTATATGATCGTCAACGATGACCAACCCAGAATCGACGCACAGGTGGCCGTCAAGGTGGGAAGCAAGAACGATCCCCGTGAAACCACCGGCTTGGCTCATTATTTCGAGCATCTGATGTTCAAGGGAACGGAGCAGTTCGGAACCCAGGATTATGAGGCGGAGAAGCCTCTTCTGGACCAGATCGAGGCTTTGTTCGAAACATATCGCCAGACTACGGATCCACTGGAGCGCAAGGCTGTTTACCACACGATAGATTCAATCTCGTACGAGGCTTCGAAACTCTCCATCCCCAACGAGTATGACAAGCTTATGGCAAGCATAGGGGCCCGTGGGACCAATGCCTATACCGGCACGGATGTCACCTGCTACGTGGAGAACATTCCTTCCAACCAGCTGGAACTCTGGGCCAGGATACAGGCCGACCGTTTCCGGAACTGTGTGCTCCGCGGTTTCCATACCGAACTTGAAACCATCTATGAAGAGTTCAATATGTACAATGCGATGGACCAGACAAGGGCTATCAATGCATTGCTCGCCGGTCTTTTCGAGAAGCATCCTTACAATACGGATGTCATCGGCCTTCCTTCGCACCTCAAGAACCCTTCAATCACGAACGTGAAGAACTACCACGATGAATGGTATGTTCCGAACAACATGGCCGTGATCCTTTCAGGGGATTTCGACCCGGACAATGCAATCAGGATAGTGGACAAGTATTTCGGGCAGCTCGAACCGAACGAAAATCTCAAGAAGATGGAATTCGAGCCGGAGTCCCCGATCACTTCACACAAGACAATCGACATTCCTGGCAACGAATCGCCGTTCCTGTTGCTCGGCTGGCGTTTCCCTGGCGCTAATTCGGACCAGACAGTGCTTCTGGAAGCATTTTCAAAAGTCCTCTACAACGGTACCGCAGGTCTTGTCGACCTTGACGTAAACCAGCAGCAGAAGACTCTGGGAATGTATTCTACACTCGAGGGTATGTCAGATTACAGCATATTCCTGGTCGTGGGAGAACCTAAGCCGGGACAGACCCTTGATGAGGTCAGGGACATAGCTCTTGCGGAAATCGGGAAAATCAAGGCCGGAGATTTTGACGAATCTGTAATGACCTCTGTAATCAACAATATGAAACTGGACTTCATGCAGGCAATGGAAAGCACAGGATATATGGCCTCCCTGGCAGTTGACAGTTTCATAGATGATATTCCTTGGGCCGATGTCGTAGGTGAGGTGGATGCTCTTTCAAAAATCACCAAGGAAGACATAGTCCGTTTTGCTAATGACAACTTCAAGGATAATTACGTCCAGGTAAACAAGACCCAGGGGACTCCTGAAGATGACGGCTCCAAGATAGACAAGCCTGCAATCACCCCGATCTTCACCAACAGGGACACTGCCAGTGCCTTTTTGCGCGAGGTACAAGCTCTGGCTGCCGCTGTTTCCCCTATTGATCCAGTATTCGTGGATTTCGAACGTGACATGTCCAGGCTCACTGCCGAGAACGGCTCCGAAATCCTATATAAGCAGAATGTGACCAACGGAACTTTCCAGCTGGACTATATGTTCGAGACCGGCTCCAATGCCAATCTGGCTTTGCCTTTTGCCTGTGATTACGCGCAGTACCTGGGAACTTCCGATATGACGGCGCAGGAAGTCCAGAAGTATCTCTACGGTCTTGCCTGTACATTCCAGATCCAGTGCAGCGGAACCCGCACCTATGTTTCGATGAACGGTCTTGCCGAGAATATGGAGAAGGTGATGGAATTCGCCGAGAAGTTCATCAAAGACGTGCAGCCGGACTCCCAGGCTCTTGCAATGCTCAAGGAAAACACGCTTCAGAGCCGTGCCAACGACAAGACGAGCCAGGATGTAAACGATTCCAGACTGTTCGACTATTGCCTTTACGGTCCGCGGAATGCATCTACCAACATCCTTTCCGAATCTCAGATCAACGCTTTGACCGACAAGGAGCTGACAGAAATGATACGCGACCTTTTCTCCATAGAACACAAGACCGTATACTACGGGCCTATGGGTGAGCGCGAATTCACACAGATTCTGGACCGCATACACCGCTGCCCTCAGAATCAGAGGCCTGCCGACAAGGGCGAACTCTATCAATATGCCCAGACGGACAGCAATACCGTCATCATCGCTCCTTTCGATGCCAACCAGTCGATTCTATATTCGATATCATGCACCGGCGAACAGTATGATTCCGACAAAATCCCGATTGTCGTTATGTACAACGAGTATTTCGGCGGCGGAATGAACAGTATCGTGTTCCAGGAGATGCGTGAGGCCCGCGGACTTGCTTACAGCGCATACGCCGGTTACAGGACTCCTCAGGACCTGGACCATCCATGCTATTATATGAATTTCATCCAGACCCAGAATGACAAGATAGTCGATGCACTGACCGCCTTTGACGACATCATCAACAATATGCCGCAGTCGCAGAACGCATTCGACATAGCAAAGGAGAATATCCTGACCACTCTGCGTACCCAGCGCATAGTCAAGTCCAATGTGCTCTGGTCTTATATCAATGCCAGGAAGCTTGGGCTGGATCGCGAAATAAACCAGATAATCTATGAGAAAGTTCCGGATCTTACTCTCCAGGACGTAATCGACTTCCAGCAGGGGATGGTTAAGGACCGCGACTATACGATATGCATTCTGGGCCGTGAAAGTGACTTTGACTTGGAAGCTATTTCCAGATTCGGAACAATCACGAGGGTCACGACGGAAGATATATTCGGATATTAGGATCACCCGATGGACAGCATAAGGAACATATACAAGACAGGTCACGGGCCGTCAAGCAGCCACACGATGGGGCCGCGCTATGCTGCGGAACTTTTCCGTCAGCGCTGCGAGTCGGAAACTCTGCCGGTTGGCAGTTACCGTATCACTCTGTACGGCAGCCTTGCCGCTACAGGGAAGGGGCATCTTACAGATTTGACCGTGATGGAGGCTCTTGCCCCGGTACCTGTGGAGATCGAGTGGAGAAAGGATGTGACGCTGGAGTATCATCCCAATGCCTTGAAACTGGAGGCTCTCGATTCCAACGGGAATATCCTCAAGGACTGGACGGTCTACAGCATCGGAGGAGGATCCATTTCCGAAGGGCCGGGTTCGGATTCGGCCGAACTCTCCATAGCGCCGGGTACTTACGATATGGATTCCCTTTCTGCCATCCAGAAGTATATCGAGGATAACGGGATTTCATTCTGGGAATATGTCGAGCAGCGTGAGGGACCACAGATCTGGGATTTCCTCGCCGATGTCTGGGTACATATGCAGGCCTCGGTCGAGGAGGGCCTTACCAACGATTCGGTGCTTCCTGGATGCCTTCACCTAAGGAGCAAGGCCAAACAGTATTATATACGTGCCACTGCTTACAAGCCTTCTTTGCAGAGCCGCGCGCTGGTTACGGCCTATGCGCTTGCGGTATCCGAGCAGAACGCGCGCGGCGGCATAGTTGTCACGGCACCTACCTGCGGTTCCTGCGGAGTGGTGCCGTCCGTGCTGTATCATATGTCCAGGTCTCACAATTTCAGCGAGAAAGACATACTCAAGGCCCTTGCGACTGCCGGGCTGTTCGGGAACATAATTAAGACCAATGCATCCATCGCGGGGGCCGATGTCGGTTGCCAGGGCGAGGTGGGCAGCGCCTGTGTCATGGCAGCCGCCGCAGTGAACCAGCTTTTCGGAGGCTCGCCGCAACAGATAGAGTGTGCCGCCGAGATGGCTATGGAGCACAATCTGGGGCTTACCTGCGATCCGGTCTGCGGACTGGTGCAGATTCCATGCATAGAACGTAACGCCATCGCGGCCTTGCGCGCGCTTGACGTGAGCATGTACGCCCTGATGAGCGACGGAAAACATATGGTCTCTTTTGACAGTATAGTACGAACCATGAAGAAGACAGGACACGATCTGCCGAGCCCGTACAAGGAAACGGCACTTGGCGGGATGGCTTCTTCTTATGATGAAAACAACGGATTATGAAAATAGCGGTAGCGGGAACCGGTTACGTGGGAATGTCGATGGCGACACTTCTGGCCCAGCACAACAAGGTTGTGGCTCTGGATATCGTCCCTCAAAGGGTGGATGCCGTGAACAGGGGAGAATCGCCTATCCATGACGAGTATATAGAAAAGTTCCTTGCATCCGGCAAGCTGGACCTCAAGGCCACGCTGGACCCGGAAGAGGCTTACTCCGGCGCTGATTTCGTTGTCATCGCTGCACCTACGAATTATGATCCGAAGCTGAACTACTTCGACACGTCGGCAGTAGAGGCCGTAGTCGAACAGGTTATTGCCGTAAATCCGGAAGCCGTGATGGTCATAAAGTCTACGGTCCCTGTCGGATATACCGAGAAACTGCGCGCTTCCAGACAGTGCCGCAATATCATCTTCAGCCCGGAATTCCTCAGGGAGAGCAAGGCCCTGTATGACAACCTCTATCCGTCCAGGATAATAGTAGGTACGGATCTTTCGGACAAGGAGCTTCGCTCCAAGGCTGAACAGTTTGCCGCTCTGCTCAAAGAAGGGGCCCTCGCAGATGACACTCCTGTGCTTGTTATGGGCTTCACCGAGGCCGAGGCCGTAAAGCTGTTTGCCAACACCTTCCTCGCGCTCAGGGTAAGTTTCTTCAATGAACTGGATACGTATGCCGAGGTCAAGGGCCTTGACACCGCAAGCATCATAGACGGTGTGTGCAAGGACCCTAGAATCGGTTCCCATTACAACAATCCGTCATTCGGGTACGGAGGCTACTGCCTGCCGAAGGACACCAAGCAGCTGCTCGCAAATTACGGGGATGTCCCGGAAAACCTTATCGAGGCGATTGTTGAATCCAACCGTACAAGAAAGGATTTCATTGCAGACAGAATCCTTGAAAAGGCCGGCTGTTACACCGGCAGCAGCATGTGGGACAAGAATCGCGAGCATGATACTGTGATTGGGGTCTACAGGCTTACGATGAAGACGGGGTCCGACAATTTCCGTCAGAGCTCCATCCAGGGCGTGATGAAGAGAATCAAGGCCAAGGGTGCCAGGGTTATCGTATACGAGCCTTCTCTGGAGGACGGAAGCACTTTCTTCGGCAGCCTTGTGGTGAATGATCTGGAAGAATTCAAACGCCAGAGCAAAGCCATCATAGCCAACCGCTATGATTCCTGCCTGGACGACGTTGAGGAAAAGGTATATACCCGGGATATTTTCAAGAGGGATTGACAAGATGAAGGTATTGGTCACTGGAGCAGCCGGTTTCATAGGCTACCATATCTCGCACAGATTGCTGTCGGATGGCTATTCCGTTGTGGGTGTGGACAACTTTGACCCGTATTATGACGTCGACCTCAAAAAATGGAGGCTCGATCGGATAGAAGAGGTGTCGGATCCGCAACGGTGGCGTTTTGTCAATGCCGACATCTGTGACGGCAAATCGCTGGGGGAAGTATTCGATTCCGATCAGTTCGATTATGTTGTTAATATGGCTGCCAGACCTGGCGCACGCCATTCGTATAATGTGCCGGAGTCATATTTCAACTCCAATGTCACAGGATTTTTCAACGTGCTTGAGCAATGCCGCATACATAATGTCCGTCATCTTGTGTTTGCAAGTTCGTCCAGTGTGTACGGATGCTCGCAGAATGAGTTGTTGAGCACAGATGACAGGACCGATTCTCCGGTGTCCGTCTATGCAGCGACCAAGAAGGCGGATGAAATCCTGGCAAGTTCGTATTCCGCAATGTTCGGGTTGAAGAGTACGGGCCTGAGGTTCTTTACGGTGTACGGCCCCGCCGGCCGGCCGGATATGGCATATTACAAATTCACGGACACGCTTGTCAGTGGCGGCTCGATCCAATTGTTCAATTCAGGTTTGTGCAGAAGGGATTTCACCTATGTCGGTGACATAGCGGAAGCCGTGGCCCGGGTTTTGTCCGTGAACAGAGAAAATACCTGCAGCGTATACAACATCGGCAGCGGCTCTCCTTGCGGGATGCTCGAGTTCGCTACCCTGCTGGCCCGGAAACTCAGCCTTGCAGGCCTGCTGCCATCGGGATTCGACCTTTCCCGCCATATTGAAAAACTTCCTATGCAGAACGGTGACGTCCTTCATACGCATGCCGACACGTCTTCCTTCGAAAGAGACTTCGGCTTTGTTCCCGGCACGGGACTGGACCAGGGCCTTGGCCGTTTTGTGGAATGGTATAAAGAATACAATAACAATTAATGCTAACACTAATATGACAAAGGAAGAAATAATCGCGCAGTTCGCGCTTGACAAAAAGCCACGTGAAATCCGCCAGATGGGCGAGGGGTTCATCAACGATACGTTCCTGGTTCTCGTAGAGGGTCAGGACGAGCCGGAATATCTGCTCCAGAGAAAGAACCATATCGTTTTCCCTAACGTCCCTGCGATGATGGACAACATAGACAAGGTGTCCAGACATATTGCCAAGAAGGTAAGCGATCCTCTCAGGGAATGTATGAACGTGATTCCGACCAGGGACGGTGCGCTCTATTTCAAGGATGACCAGGGACTCTACTGGGCAGTCTGCCTGTTCATCAAGAACTCGACCACCTTCGACCGTGCCGATTCTCCTGAACTTGCCCGTATGGGAGGTGAGGGCCTTGCAACTTTCCATCGTCTTGTAAGCGACTACACCGAGCCTGTAACGGCTATTATCGAGGGCTTCCACAACATCCGCTGGAGATTCCAGCAGTGGGACGAGAGCCTCCGCAGAGATGCTGCAGGCAGAGTCAAGGACGTCCAGGAAGAGATAGGCTGGATAGAGAGCCGCCGCTCAGAAATGCTTGCATTCTGGGAGAAATATGAAAAAGGGGAGTTCCCTGTCAGGGTCACCCACAATGATACCAAGATATCCAATTTCCTGTTCGACAAGACCGATGGCCACCAGCTTTGCGCCATCGACCTTGACACGATGATGAACCTTACGCTTCTCTGTGACATCGGAGATGCTCTCCGTTCATACACCAACACCGGTGCGGAGGACGATCCGGACCTGTCGAAGGTAGAGATGAGCCGCGAGATGTACGATGCATACGTGGGCGGATATCTTTCAATAATGGGCGAGTATCTTACTCCTGAGGAAAAGAAATACATCCCGTTCAGCGGAATGTACATTACATACGAACAGGTTCTCCGCTTCCTTATGGATTACATCGACGGAGACAAATATTACAAGATCAAATATCCAGAGCACAATCTGGTACGTACCAGGGCTCAGTACAAGCTCCTTACCAGTATGGAGCGCCAACTCAAGTAAATTATGGGACTAGACAAGTTATTACAGGTTTTCGTAGTCAAGGAGAAAAGGTTTTTTCCTCTTTTCATACAGTCTGCCGAGAATATCGAGAAGGCTTCCGAACTTCTTGTTCAGCAGGCTCGCACTGATGATCACGATGAGCGCAGGATACTCGCTCATCGTATCAAGGAGTGCGAAACCTTGGGAGACAGTATCACGGACAAGATCATCGACGAACTGCTCGATGCTTTCGTAACACCGTTCGACAGGGATGACATCCATTCCCTGGCGGAGTCCATGGACACCTTCCTGGACACGATAAGGGATTCGTCCAAGAAAATTGCCATCTATCAGCCGAAGGCTGCCAGCCGCAAACTCATAGAGATAGCGGAATATGTCCACAAGGATGCAGTGATTCTGAAGCAGCTGACCATGGAGTTCGAGAACATGCGTGACAAGGTCAAGGATATCGACAATCTTTGTGACCAGATGAAGGAGATAGAGCATATCGTGGATGACATCTACGAAAGCTATATGTCCAACCTCTTTGAAATGGAGGAGGATGCTGTGGAACTTGTCAAGAAAAAGAATATTGCACAGGCTCTCGAGGATACGTCAGACGTGGCCAAGATGGTTGCAAGTACAGTCAGAAGCATAGTCGTAAAGGTAGGCTGATGGTTGCGGTTGTTATTATCACGGTTGTTATTGCGTTGCTGTTCAACTTTACCAACGGTATGAACGACGCAGCCAACTGCATTGCGTCCACCATTGCCACGAAGGCGCTTTCACCTAAAGCGGCGGTGGCATGGGCGGCGTTCTGGCAGGTGATGGCCCTGTTCGTTTTTGACATGACCGTTGCGTCTACAATGGGCAAGGGGATTGTTGACCAGAACTGCATAGACGTATTTGTCATTCTGGCAGCCTTGCTTGGCAGCGTTCTGTGGATATTCATCTGCACCAGGCTGGGACTGCCAATCTCGGCTTCTCACGCTCTGATAGGAGGTCTGATAGGTCCGGTATGGTTCGTGTATGGAAGCCGGTATCTGATAGGTTCCGGTATTTTCAAGGTTGTGGCTTTCATTGTGATTTCCCCCTTGCTGGGAATGGTTATGGGATTCCTGCTCAATTGCCTGCTGATGGCCGTGTTCAGGAAAACCAACGTCAAGAAGGTAGACAAGGGCTTCCGCAGAATGCAGCTGGTTTCATCTGCCGCATTCTCGTTGGGGTTCGGCGGCAACGACGGTCAGAAGACGATGGGTGTGATAGCAATACTGCTGGCAACGGCATTCGCTTCGAACCCTGATTCCCCTGTTTTGCAGGTTCTGTACGGGAACGGTCTTTCCAACCATCCTTCAGATGCCTTCTTTGTCCCCGTATGGCTCAAAGGCGCCTGTTACGGACTTATTGCCCTGGGCACCATAACAGGAGGATGGAAGGTCATCAGGACCCTGGGTGACGGTTTGAGCAAATTGTATCCGGCGCAGGGATTCTGTGCCGAGGCATCAGGCGCCATTACCCTTATTCTCACGGCAGTCTGTGGAATTCCGGTAAGCACGACCCACACCATTACCGGTTCCATCATAGGTACCGGCCTTACCAGGGGTGTCAAGAGTGTCAAGTGGATGACGGCAAAGAATATCGTCTGGGCCTGGGTGCTTACGATACCTTGCGTAATAATAGTTTCGGGACTCATATACCTTGCCATGGTGAATTGGTTCGGAGTCCCTGTCAAAGTTTTGTAAATGAGGCAATTTTGGAAAATGATGGCACGTTACGCCGTGCCGTACAGGAAATATCTTTTCGGTTCCGTGGCATTGGACATTTTGTCGGCGGTGATGAACATATTCTCTTTCTCGCTACTGATTCCGATACTCCAGATTCTGTTCAAGGTAAATCAGGAGACATACTCGCTCATCCCTTGGGACAGCGTGAGCAGTTTTCAGGACCTTATCAACAACCTGTACTTCTATATGTCCGGATGGATCGAGCAGTACGGAGCGAGCCGTGTGCTTTTGTACATGTGCCTGTTCTTCTGTGGGATAACACTGCTCAAATGCGCGTTGTACTTCGGGGCGTCCGCCGTCATCATTCCTATGAGGACAGGTATCACCAGGGATATCCGTAAGAAGATTTATAACAAGATACTTGCCCTGCCTATCAGTTTCTTCTCGCAGGAGAAGAAGGGTGATGTCATTGCCAGGATGGCGGGTGACGTTTCGGAGGTTGAGGTTTCGATCACCAGTACCCTGGATATGCTGCTCAAGGATCCTATCCTGATTATCGCCTATATGGCGTTCCTGTTCTATATGAGCTGGCAGCTTACCCTGTTTACCATAGTGTTCGCGCCGTTGATGATATGGATAATGTCCATAATAGGACGCAAGCTCAAGGCCAGGTCACTTGAGGCACAGGGGCTGTGGAGCGACACGATAAGCCAGGTGGAAGAGACCTTGGGAGGCCTGAGGGTGGTGAAGGCTTTCGTTGCCGAGGACAGGATGTCCGCAAGGTTTGACAAGACCGTCAACAACATGCGTCGCAAGCTTTCACAGGTCGCCACGCGTCAGTCGTCGGCCCATCCGGTCAGTGAGTTTCTGGGAACGTCCATGATTGCCGTAGTGCTCTGGTTCGGAGGGTGGCTCATACTGGGCGAGAACGCTCCGTTCGACGCTCCGTCATTCATCTCTTATATGGCAATCCTTTACAGTGTCATAGGACCTATCAAGGATCTTTCCAGGTCGGCCTACAACATTCCGAAGGGTCTGGCTTCAATGGAAAGGATAGACCATATTCTGGAGAGTGAGAATCCTATCACGCTTCCCGAGAATCCAATTGCTATCGATGGCCTTAATGACAAGATAGAATTGCGCGGAGTAGACTTCTCGTACGAGAACGGACGCCAGGTGCTCAAGGATATCAACTGCTGCATAGGGAAGGGCAAGACCGTAGCGATAGTAGGCGCGTCCGGTTCCGGGAAATCCACCCTTGTGGATCTTATCCCGCGTTTCTATGACGTCCAGGCAGGTGAAATACTTCTGGATGGAGTGGATATCAGGAAGTTGGACATCAAGCAGTTGCGTGGCCTTATGGGCAACGTCAACCAGGAGCCTATCCTTTTCAACGATACAATTTTCAACAATATAGCATTCGGGCGGGAAAACGCCACAATGGAAGAGGTCATTGCAGCAGCAAAGGTTGCCAATGCCCATGATTTCATAATGGAGAAGCCGGATGGTTATGATACAATGATAGGTGACCGCGGAGTGAAGCTCTCCGGCGGGCAGAGGCAGAGACTTAGCATAGCCCGCGCAATACTCAAGAATCCTCCTATCCTGATTCTGGACGAGGCTACAGCCTCTTTGGACACTGAATCCGAGCGGATAGTGCAGGATGCTCTGGACAAGCTTATGAGCAACCGTACTACCATTGCAATCGCTCACAGACTTTCCACCATCAAGAATGCGGACGAGATTCTGGTTCTGCACGACGGCCATATAGTCGAACGCGGCCGCCACGATTCTCTTCTTGAGCTCAACGGTCATTACAGGAAACTTTACGAAATGCAGGCATTATGAAAAGCAGGGTGATATTGTCAAGGATATTGTTCGTCCTTTATTTGATAGCGATAGCTTTTCTGCTTTTCGCAACATCCGATCAACTCCCTACCGTAAGGGAGTCAATGTTCGGCTTCCAGACAGACAAGGTTGCCCATTTCCTGATGTTTACGCCTTTCCCTATCCTTGCCTTCCTGTCCACCAATCTGGTGTCCAAAAAATGGTGGCACAGCCTCCTTGCCGTAGTCATCATTTTTCTGATAGGAGCAGCCATTGCGGCATTGACCGAATATATCCAGGGCCTGACTCCATACCGTGTCGCCGATGTAGAGGATTTCGAAGCGGACCTGGTTGGAATGGGGCTGACCTCTGTCATCGTTCTGGTCGTGGATCTTGTGAAACTTCCAAAAAAGAGCGGCCGGAAATGAAAATAAGGTTGCTTCTGACTTTCCTTGTTCTTTGCTGCGTATCGGGTGCGGCGGAGGCTGCGCCCCGTTCTTCCGATTTCAAGCTGCTTTGCGATTCCCTGACTTCCTGGACGAACGACCGTATGGGCGTCAATTCCAAAGTCGAACTCGGCAAGGTACTCAGGCGGGGCAATACGCTGGATTTCTATTTCGGACTTGAGACCGGAGAGTATCCCTGGAGGAAAGAAGATATCCTATGGTTCAAGGAAAACGTAAGGGATTCCCTGCCTCAGGGCTACTTCCTGGGCGAGGTATTCGTGCGCAATCTGCGCCTGGACGAGCATGCGGTACCTGCCTTGAACGCATCCGGTGCTCCGGTGGACATAAAGTTCTCGCATAAGAGTGCCGGCTCCACCCCAACGGTATATCGTTCCGGCGAACGGAAATGGCAGAAGGGACTTTACGGACGTCATATCGCGCTATGGCAGAGCCACGGACGCTATTATGACGCAGGAACCAAGTCATGGAAGTGGCAGAGGGCAGTAATGAACAGGACTGTGGAAGACATATATACCCGCAGTTACGTCCTCAAATACCTGATTCCGATGCTGGAGAATGCAGGAGCCAACGTGTTCACTCCAAGGGAGAGGGATATCCAACCTATGGAATATGTCATGGACAATGACCCTTCTTTCCAGGGGGAACGTTCCGGAATGACAAGACGTGTGGGTTTCTATTCAGAAAAAGGCAAATGGACCTCATCATCCGGCTTCGCGGATACAAAGCGGGAATACTCTCTGGACGACAATCCTTTCAAGTCGGGAACATCCAGGTATGCATTCTGTTCCGAGAACGTCAGCGCCACTGCCAGCTGGACTGCCGATATCGTAGAGCGCGGTTCTTATGCCGTGTATGTGTCATACAGCAGTATGGAGCACAGTTGCCCTGCCGCCTGTTACACCGTAAGGCATCTCGGAGGCGAGACAAGCTTTACAGTTGACCAGCGCCGCGGAGGTGGAACCTGGATTTATCTGGGAACCTTCGAGTTCGGCCCGGGGGCCAAGGCCTGTGTAACTCTTACCAACAAAGGACGCGGCACAGAGGTGGTCAGCGCCGACGCCGTGCGTATTGGCGGGGGAATGGGCAAGGTCGGGCGCGGAGATGCCGGAGTTTCCGGTCATAGTGCAGCAAACGAGGGAGCCCTTTATTCCATGGTATGGTCAGGAGCCGGTCCTGAAATCACGGGACTCTGGAATGATGACTACACCAATGATTTCGCGGACCGCGGGCCTTGGACCCGTATGCTCCGGGACGACAAGAACATTCCCGTCGATTTGTCTATGGGATTCCACTCGGATGCAGGCTCTACGCCGAATGACAGCATAGTCGGTACTCTGGCCATCTACACTCTTGTTGCAGACGGCAAACGTGTAATGGAGGACGGAACGGACCGCCAGGTGTGCCGCACGCTTGCCGATTTTGTGCAGACCCAGGTTGTCGGTGACATCAGGGCCGGTTTTGACAGCGAATGGTCCCGCCGTCAGGTTTGGAACCGTTCATATAGCGAGTGCCGTAACGGGGACGTGCCTTCGATGCTTCTGGAACTGCTGAGCCATCAGAACTTCGCAGATATGCGTTACGGCCTTGACCCTGCGTTCCAGTTCACCGCCGCAAGAGCGGTTTACAAAGGTATCCTTAAGTTCCTCAGCTCTCTGTACAACTGTTCGTATGAGGTACAGCCTCTTCCTGTAAGGGATTTCGCCGTTGCCATCAGGGACGGCAAGGCAGTGCTCAGCTGGAAACCTGCCTCAGATTCCCTCGAGCCTACTGCAACGGCAAGGGGATACAGGGTATATACCAGGATAGATGACGGCAGTTTCGACGACGGCAAGGATTTCAGTTCCAACCACGCATCTTTCGATATGGAGCCAGGCCATATATACAGCTTCAAGGTCGCAGCCTGGAACAACGGAGGCCTCGGCTTCCCTTCGGAGATTCTTTGCGCCGGGCGGAATACGAAGGAGGATAAGACAGCCGATGTGTCCATAGTGAACAACTTCACCAGAATCTGCGCTCCAAGCTGGATAGACACCCCGATGTATGCCGGATTCGACGGAAGGGAAGACTGCGGAGTTCCATACATCAATGACATATCCTATGCCGGCGAAGTTTATGATTTCCGCAGGTACAGGGAGTGGAGAACCAATGACGACTCCGGCTGCGGTGCCAGCTTTGACGACCATGCATCGGAAACCGTTGCCGGCAACACCTTCGATTATCCTTTCGTTCACGGCAGGGCCCTTATGGATCTGGGACTGTCGTTCTGCTCTTCGAGTGCATCCGCATTCGCTCAGGAACCCGTATGCGATTCCAAGGCAGTTGACCTGATATGCGGCAAGCAGGTGACCACTATGGTGGGCAGGGGCGAAAAGGACCCTCGATTCAAAGTTTTCCCGGAAGAGCTGAGGAATGCCTTGCGCTCATTCACCGAGTCAGGGGGCAACATCATCGTATCCGGGGCTGACATTGCTACGGACGCTTGGTCGGACGTATATCCTCTCCGTCACGACCAGAATGAGGATCTTGCCTGCCAGGATTTCATAAAATCGGTTCTGGGCTATACTTTCGTGAGTGATCACGGAACCAACACTGCGTTTGCAGGAGGAATGGAATTCTGGAACAGCCCGAATCCTGTTTCATATTGTGTAGAGAATCCCGATGCGATAGGTCCGGCGTCAAAATCCTCCAAGGTGATAATGCGCTATGATGCGACCTCCCGTCCTGCCGCCGTTCTGTTCAACGGGCAGGGATACAGGGTGGTGTCGTACGGTTTCCCTATCGAGACACTCAAATCAAAGGAGGATATCAGGAAAGTTCTTTCCGAGGCTGTCGCGTCCCTGGAACTATAGGCGGAATTGTCAGAGAACAGTCAGTTGCAGCGGAGTCTGCCTGGGCAGAGCCAGCAGACGCGGCTTCCTGTCTGAGGATGCGCAGGAAGACCCGATTGCCTCGGCGCTGGCCTGCAATGCCAGTTCCGGGGTATTGTTGTGTTCCGACAGGTGACACAGGAATATGTTCTTCAAGCCTGGATGAATGAATTTTCTTATGGCATCTGCACATTCGCTGTTGGACAGGTGTCCGTTCCCCTGGCAGATGCGGTCCTGCAACTCCTTGGGGTACGGCCCGTGCCGCAGCATATCAAGATCATAATTGGACTCGATCACAACGGTGTCGGCCAGTGATGCTTCTGCCAGAGCTTCCGGTGTCATGCTCCCGATATCTGTCATTATCACGAATCTGTATCCGTCAAGGTCAAGGGAATAGCCTATGGTCTGGGTAGCATCGTGCGGTACTATGAAATGCTTGGCACAGATATGTCCCGGAACTATTTCCGTTTCGCCCTTCTTGAGCACATGGCGGCAGTCTGCAATCCAGCTGTGTGTCATACTGTGGTGAGACAGGGCCTGGTGCAGGGTTTCGCTGGCCCATACCGGCTTTTGAAGTTTCTTGCAATACGATCCCAGAGACCTGATATGGTCCATATGGTCGTGTGTGACAAGTATGGCCGATATTTCCTCTATTGCGATTCCGTCCCGCTGCAATTCCTTTTTTGCGCGCCTCAGGCTGACTCCGGCATCTATCAATACGGAGCATTGGTGCCGTCCTTCATCATCATATATTCCCAGGAAGTAGCAGTTGCCGCAGCTTCCGGAAGAAAGGCTCTTGAACTTAATCATCCTCCTTGCAGTATTTGTTTATCACACTGTAGGAATCGCTGATGCCCAGTTCTCCCGCACGGGACAGGTCTATGCACCCTTTCTCTTTGTCTTTCAAGAATATGAGTACGAGCCCGCGGTTATAATAGGCCTCGCCCATATAGGGATAAAGATTGATGGCGCGGCTGTAACTCTCCATTGACTCGACCAGCTGCGATGACAGGCAGTACAGGTTGCCCAGGTCAAAATGGATGTAAGGAATGTCCGGCATTATGGATGCTGCGGCCAGAATGTCGGCGATGGCGTCCGAATAGTCGTATTCGCGCCCCACCCGGTCTCCGACCCTTGCCCTTGTAGCTCCCTGGTCATCCATGGTCAGAGTCTGAACATTGCTTTCTATGGAGGCTATGAAATCGATCATCTCGGCCTTGAGAACTCCCCGGTTGAGCAGGTAGAATGCCTTGTACAGACTGCGGTATCTGTCTTTTTCTGCTGCCGGAGCTGCATCCGCCGCCTTGTTGAAGTATTCCAGAGCGCTGTTGTACTGCTTGTTCTGAACGTCCAGAAGCCCGCGTACGAAATAGTCCTCGGCAGATGTCCCCGTCACCCTGGCGAAGTCGTAACCCTCGGGTTCGCTGCAAATCTCGATAGGAGAAGGCGACCCGCTTAAGAACCTGTCCAGGACAGCGTGCTCGAACTTGTGACGGAGTACGGTCTCGGACTCGCGTTCCGGGCAAAGCGCGAACTTGAAGAACGGTTTAAGCCTGATGTCTATATCCCTGTGCTGCAGCAGTTCGTCGTTGAAATCCTTCTTGGCGAACTCTCCGTCGAGGGCAATCAGTGAACTGTATTGCTTTGTAGTGTCCGCGAAAGAGCCGTCGGAAGTGGCGTTCCTGTATTCCCTGACTTTCTGCTGGGCAGTCTCGTAATCCTTCTTCGACTCTCTGGTATGTCCCAGAAGATTCTCTACGTATGACCTGTTAAGGTAGGCCTTGGCAAAGTCCGGATACAGTTCTATTGCCTTCGAATAGTCCGCGACTGCATCTTTGTATCTTCCCATCTCGATGAAGAAGGATGCCCTGTTGAAATAGGCAAGGACATTGCCGGGATTGATGTTGATAACCCTGTCCATATCTTCCAGCGCAGATCCGAAATCTCCGACCTGGGCGCTGATCAGACTTCTGTTGTAAAGGGTGAGGGCGTTCCCCGGCTCCTGGGCAAGGACCCTGTTAAGGTCTGCCATGGCGGCGTTGAAATCCTTCGTCTCGTAATACATCAGAGCCCGGTTGAAGTAAGCGAACGTATTCGCGGTATCCAGCTGAATGGCCTGGTTTATGTCCGATATAGCTGCCTGGTAATCCCCTGTGGCAGCTGAAAGCCGGCCGCGGCGCAGATAGCCTTCCGGCTCATAGCGGTCCAGCTTTATGGCAAGGTCGTAGTCGTCGAGAGCCTTCAGAGTGTCTCCCAGGAAGAGATAGCTGGCTCCGCGGTTCAGATAAGCGGACGGGTCCTTGGGCTCTTTCTTGATATAGCGGTCAAAGTCGCTTACGGCATCTTCGAATCTCTGCGCAAGGAAGTATGTTACTCCGCGGCTGAAATACAGTCCCGCGAATCCGGGACGCAGTTCTATGGCGTGCTGCATGTCTTTCAGCGAACCGTCATAGTCACCCTCGCGGCTCAGGGTGATGGCCCTGTAGTGATAACCGTTGGTGAAGACAGGGTTCAGCCGCACGGAAGTAGAGAAGTCCTGATGGGCTCCTCTGATGTCTCCGAGATTATATTTTGCTATGCCTCTGTAGAAAAAGCTCCAGTAATCGGTCGTGTCCAGCCTGGTAAGTACGTTGAAGTTTTCTATTGCCGTGGCGTATTTCCCCTCCTGGAGCGCGCTGCGACCTCTCCATTCGAATACGTCCCTGTCCCACTGTGCGCTTGAAATTGCTGCAGCGGAAAGAAGAATAATTATGGTAGCAAGAAACTTTTTCACTAATTTTGCAAATGTAACATTATTCGTGCCCATTTGAAACTTGCGCGTAAAATATTTTTGCTGCCGGTTCTTGCGGCGGCAATATCTTCCTGCGGGGTAAGGAGGCCGGTCTGCGGCATCTGGCAGGATCCTCTTCCAAGCGTTCCGCAGGTGCGGATGGATCCGCTGCCTCATCCGCAGTATGCCCTGCGCACCGATGCGTATTTCGATGTCGGTGATGCGATTCCGGTGAACGAGGCGCAGTGGCGTATGTGCAATGATGTGGAATTCCTTTCCAGCGGAGCCTGCGACGGCAGGGAGTTCGGCACCAGGGGTGATTTCGAGGCATTCCGTTATATTTTCAAGCGTATGCAGGAGCAGGGGCTTTCTCCCCGGACCCAGACCTTCCGCGCCATGGGCCGCATAGGTCGCAACATCATAGGGGAAATACCAGGTTCCGGTTCCGGTTATATCCTGCTTATGGCATATTTTGATGGGGTCGGAGGCCAGGGAGGCAAACTGTATCCCGGAGCGGATTCCAATGCATCGGGGGTTGCCGCTATGCTGGAGGTTGCCCGCAGATTGTCGTGCGGAGGCAGGCAGAGGGTAGTGGTGGCTGCTGTGGACGCTCATCAGCTGAGCATGGCCGGGGCCGAGTCGCTCGCTGCAAGCCTCAAGGGGAAGGATCCGTCAATAGTGATCAACATTGATATCATAGGGAGCACGCTTTCTCCGGCATACCGTTTCCGCAAGGACTATGTGCTTTGCCTTGGTGGAAGGCAGTTCAACCACAAGCTTTATGCGGCCAACAACAGCGGGCCGGACCTCCATCTTACCTTCGATTATTACGGAAGCAGCAATTTTACCAATCTTTTCTATCGCAAGGTGTCCGACCACAAGTTCTTCCTCGAGCGTGGAGTGCCCTGCCTTATGTTCACTTCCGGGATATCTTTCAATACAAACAAGTCGACCGACACGTATGATACTCTGGACTACGGAGTTATGGAGCGTCGTGTAGAATTTATAACCAGATTTGTCAGGTCTTTATGAAGAAATTGTTTTCCATTCTGGCTTTTGCCATATTCTGTTCCGGACTATATGCTCAGGACAGTTCCGTTACACTTACCAGCAGGTCCTCTTTTTCCCTGGAGGACGGCAAGGCGGCCTTTACCGGGGATTATCTCACGGTGGATGCCCTTGGGAGCATAGGGGATAATTTTTCCGTGGCGGTAAGGCAGCATCTCAACAGGCCTGTTACTGTATCGGACATATTCCAGGCCACCGACTGGGCGTTTGTTACCTGGACCTGGCAGGACAGGTTCGAGATAAGTGCCGGAAAGATAGTGACGGCCTATGGCTCCACGGAGAATGACCGCAACGGCTGGGACGTTTTCGTATATTCCGGAAATATCGGAACCATGAACAGGTACAGGCCCGGCGTGAATTTCGGTTACAGGCTGTCTGAAAAGGATTATTTCCAGTTGCAGCTTACCCGCAGTCCTTATGCCGGCGCACCGGAACTGCTTGCCGTCAATCTGGGTTGGCGTTCTTTCAGGGGGATTTGGGAGCCTCAGGCATCGACCAATTTCTTCCAGACGGGGGACAAGGGTTTCATGCATCACCTTGCAATGGGGAACAATTTCAGCATAGGTGATTTCGACATAAGCGCCGACATAGCCCTGCGTTCACGTCTGGGAAGTTTCGATTATTTCAAGATGATGTCGTTTACCGGGGAATTCTGGTGGAAGGCTGCCGATTCTCTTAAGGTTACGGGAAAACTCAGCCTGGACAAGGATTATTTCACGGTAGGATGCGGCGCTTTGTATTATCCTTGCAGGAATCTGCGTGCACACGCCATGTTTTATGTATGCAATGGCGTTACGTATTTTACGACAGGTGTGACCTGGGCACTGAATATATTAGGTAACAATTCAAATATCAAATAATTATGGTCAAAGTCAATCTTGGTGGCTGTAAATCTTTTGTTTCAGACGCCCTTTATTCTGATTATATTGGAAAGGCTCTCGATGCTTATGACGTTCTTGCCGGCGAACAGGGAGCGGGAAATGATTTCCTTGGCTGGAAGACTCTTCCTTGCGACGTGACGGAAGACATAATATGCCGTTGCGAGTCGGTCCGTGACCTCTGGGCATCCAAAGGCGTGGACCTTGTTGTTGTGATTGGCATCGGAGGGTCTTATCTTGGAGCGCGTTGTGCAATCGAGGCGCTGAGCCACAGTTTTGTACGCAAACAGGGTGTTCCGCAGGTGGTATTTGCCGGGAACAATCTTTCCGAGGATTATATTGCCGAGATGATGGACCTTGCAAGGCAGCGTAACACTGCCTGTGTGGTCATTTCCAAGTCCGGAACCACAACCGAGCCCGCAGTCGCTTTCCGTCTTGTCAAGTCTTACATCGAGGAAACATACGGCAAGCAGGAGGCATCCCAGAGGATCGTTGCCATCACCGATGCTGTCAAGGGTGCCCTCAAGACTCTTGCAACCCAGGAAGGATATACTACTTTTGTCGTCCCGGACAATGTAGGCGGCCGTTTTTCCGTTCTGACTCCGGTCGGGCTTCTGCCTATCATGCTGGCAGGATTTGATGTCCGTGCGATGCTTGCCGGCGCTGACTCTGAAAGGGAGTCACTTCTTGTGCGCGGTGCGGACAATGCTGCAGTACAATATGCGGCAATGCGCAACCTGCTTTATTCCGAGCAGGGCAAGGGGGTCGAGATCCTTGTAAGCTTCAACCCCAAGTTCCAGTATCTTGGCGAGTGGTGGAAGCAGCTTTACGGAGAGTCCGAGGGTAAGGACAGGAAGGGAATCTTCCCTGCATCCGTAATCTGTACCACGGACCTCCATTCCATGGGCCAGTTCATTCAGGACGGTTCGCGTAACATGTTCGAGACCGTAGTGACGGTCGAGAACGCTTCGCGTGAGGTTGTGATAGGTTCCGATCCTCAGAACCTTGACCAGCTCAACTATCTTGCAGGCCAGAGGGTCGAGCATTGCAACAGGATGGCTCAGTTGGGAACCAAGCTAGCCCATATCGACGGAGGCGTTCCTCAGCTGGAAATCAGTGTGGATGCCATCAACGAGAAGACTCTTGGAGCATTGTTCTATTTCTTCGAGTTTGCTTGTGGCGTGTCCGCTTATCTTCTGGGGGTGAATCCTTTCAACCAGCCGGGTGTGGAGGCGTATAAGAAGAATATGTTCGCGCTTTTGCGCAAGCCGGGATTCGAGGCTCAGAGCAGGGAAATCCTTGAAAGAATAAAGTAGAAGGATCTGAATATGAAAAGGATAATAAATACGGTCGATGCCCCTGCGGCAATTGGACCATATTCTCAGGCTGTGGAGCTGAACGGAACTCTCTATGTTTCCGGTCAGCTTCCGGTCGATCCTGTGACGGGAGAGATGCCTTGTGGGATAGAGGCTCAGACCAGGAGGTCTCTGGACAATATCGGGGCTATTCTCAAGGAGGCGGGCCTGTGCTATAATGATGTAGTGAAGACCTGTGTCCTGTTGAACGACATCAAGGATTTTGCGGCAATGAATGCCGTGTATGCCGGATATTTCACAGGTGACAAGCCTGCGAGGGTCTGCTACCAGGTTGCAGCCCTTCCGAAGGGCGCCCTTGTCGAGATAGACGCCGTTGCCGGTAAGTGATATTCCCCACGTCCCACTGATCAACGTCAGATATCCTCGACCGTCAGTTTCAGGTATTTTCTCATTGTTTCCCTGGATACGCAGAATTTCTGACTCAAGCGGGAAATGTTCATACCGGAAGCGTAGTCTGTGAGTATTTCATTTTTGAACTCCTGAAGCATTTTCAACTTCGGACATTCGCCGTTAATGCGTCCGAGGCTTAATCCCTGATCCCTCTTCGAGGCGAGAGCCTCCTTGGTCCTCAATGAAATAAGGTCTCTCTCTATCTCGGCCGCGAGGCCGAAGGCGAACAGGATGACCTTGCTGTTGATGTTGTCTCCCAGACAGCAGTTCTCTTTTACACTATAGAGTATGACCCCCTTTTCAAGGATTGTACTTACTATCGCCATTATCTCCAGCAGCGTCCTGCTCAGTCGCGATAGCTCAGAGACGATCAGGACGTCTCCTTTCCTCATTCTTTTCAGGTATTTGCCCAATTTGCGGTCTTTTTCCTTCACCTTGCCGCTTACTATCTCTTCGATCCATTCGTCGATGTGCATTTTGTTTTTCGAAGCGAACTTGGAAATTTCACATCGCTGATTTTCAAGGGATTGCCTGTCCGTGCTGACCCTTATATACGCTGTAACTTTTTTTCTTGGCATAATGAGTTAGATTATGTCAAGAAAATAGAGCGTTTTTTGTTGTTGTGTCCTGAATAATTGACAAAATATACGCCCAGACCGTCACCCTGAACCGATAAGAACGTCACCCTGAACAACGTCACCCTGAACATGTTTCAGGGTCTCTTTTTCGGCTATTTTTTCAAAAACAGCTTTTTTATGGCAAAAAACGAGTGTTTTTGCCATTCAAAAAGTGCATTCTACGCTG
>JAKSKG010000018.1 GCA_024401805.1 Bacteroidales bacterium | reverse complement strand
TTATTCTTGATGATAGGTCCGCCAACTGTGAAACCGGTGGTATTGCTGAGAGCCTCGGTGTTGGTAACGGAGGCTTCACCGATCTTGTCACCTCTGAGTTTCTCGCTTGTATAATAGTTGTATGCGGATGCGCTGAACTGGTTGGTACCTGACTTTGTAACTGCATTGATTGCACCACCCTGGAAACCGCTCTGACGAACATCGAACGGAGTGATGTTCACGCTGATCTGCTCGATAGCGTCGAGAGAGATAGGTGAACCGCCTGCAGGAAGGTTTGAACCGATACCGAAAGCGTTGTTGAATGCAGCACCGTCAACGGTTACGGTTGATCCGCGATAGGTACCGCCACCGATTGCAAGTCCGTTGGTAGTTGAGGAAGCCTGAGGAGTCAGACTCATAACGTCATTGAGGCTGCGGTTTACTGAAGGCAGGTTGCTCATAGTCCTCTGGCTGACTGTGGTACCGGCACCGGAACGACGGATGTTCATTCCTGAGTCGGAAGCGTCTGCAGAAACAACGACTGCATCGAGGCTGATGCTCTCGTCCTCGAGAACGAAGTCAACGACACCTGTCTCACCGATAGCGGTGTAGAAATTGTTGACCTCGGAGGTACGGTAACCAAGAGACTCAGTCTTGATGGTGTAAGGACCACCAGGAAGGACGTTGTTGATACGGTACTGACCGTTCTTGTCAACAACTGAATAGTACTGTGTACCGGTTGCAGTGTGGGTAGCGGTTACCACTGCTCCGGCAACAGGACCCTGGGCGTCGGCAACGCGGCCGGCGATGTTGGCTGTTGTTACCTGCGCGTAGGCGGAAACAACGAAAAGCATTGCTGACATCACTGACAGCAACATCTTGAGTGTTTTGTTCATAAGGTTTTTGATATTAATAAAATGAAAACTTAACCTAACCTTTTTCAAACGACAAAGTTACTACCGGAAATTTTAACGGACAACTGATTTTAATTTTTTTTATTAATCTTTTAGTGTTATCTTTGTACCCAATACCCCGCAAACAGCGGAACCAACAAACTTCAGGTGGACAGATTTGATTGCTTGCAACCACCTCTAAAAAATGCTAAAAGAATGAAGAAGACCTATCTCTTTACTTCGGAGAGTGTCTCCGAAGGTCATCCGGACAAAGTCGCCGACCAGATTTCAGACGCAATACTCGATGAATTCCTAAGGCAGGACCCTGATTCCAGGGTGGCCTGCGAAACCTTCTGCACTTCCGGTCTTGTGATCGTGGGCGGCGAGGTGTGCTCCGAACACGCATACGTGGACATCCAGCAGGTGGCGCGCGACGTGATTTCCCGCATAGGCTACACCAAGGCCGAATACGGGTTCGACGCCTCCTCCTGCGGCATCATCTCTACAATACACGAGCAGAGCGCGGACATTTCCCGCGGAGTGGTGCGCGAAGACCCTGATGAGCAGGGCGCCGGAGACCAGGGAATGATGTTCGGCTATGCCTGCCGCGACACCGAGGACTATATGCCTCTGGCCCTGTCGCTGTCCCACTCTCTGTTGCAGGAACTTGCGGACATACGTCACAACCACCCCGAACTCATCGGATACCTGCGTCCGGACGCAAAGGCACAGTTCACCATAGAATATGACTGCGACACCCACAAGCCGGTCAGAGTCCACACCATAGTTCTCTCGACGCAGCACGACGAGTTCGACACAGACTCCCGTATGCACGAGAAGATAAGTTCCGATGTGCGCAACATCGTAATACCGAGGCTGATAGCCAGCCTCCCTGCCGAGACGGCCGCCCTCTTTGACGGCAATTTCATCCTGCACGTGAATCCGACCGGGAAATTCGTGATCGGAGGCCCGGCGGGTGATACCGGGCTCACCGGACGCAAGATCATAGTGGACACCTACGGTGGCAAGGGCGCTCACGGCGGCGGAGCGTTCTCCGGCAAGGATCCGTCCAAGGTAGACCGCAGCGCCGCATACGCGGCAAGGTACATCGCCAAGAATATGGTGGCGGCAGGCATAGCGGACGAGATCCTGGTGCAGATTTCCTACGCCATAGGAGTCGCGCGGCCTGTCAGCGTGTTCGTGAACACCTACGGGACATCCCGGTTCTCCGATGCGCTCATCGCCGAAAAGATTCAGGAACTGTTCGACCTGCGCCCGGCAGCCATAATACGCAAGTTCTCTCTGAAGAAGCCTATTTATGAACCAAGTGCCGCTTACGGGCATATGGGCCGCAAGCCTTATGTCAAGGACGGCATCCAGTTCTTCCCTTGGGAAATCCTGGACAGCGTGGATGCAATCAAAGCCGCATTCTGAGCATACATATGAAATCGTCAAAACCGAAATCAGTGGAAATCAGGAACAAAAGGGCCTCGTTCGATTACGAGTTCCTGGAGACCTATACCGCAGGAATCGTTCTGGTAGGGACCGAGATCAAATCCATCCGTGCCGGTAAGGTGTCCCTGCAGGATTCCTTCTGCTATTTCGCCGGAGGGGAAATGTATGTCAAGGGAATGAACATCGCGACATATTTCTGGGCTTCGAAGTGGGGGTCGCACGAACCAGGACGCGACCGCAAGCTGCTGCTGAACAAGCGCGAGCTGCGGCATCTCTTCCAACAGAACAAGCAAAAGGGTCTCACAATAATTCCCGTGAAACTTTTCATATCGGACGAGGGTTACGCCAAACTGGTCATAGCTCTCGCCAAGGGCAAGCACGAGTTCGACAAGAGGG
The DNA here is from genome assembly GCA_024401805.1 of Bacteroidales bacterium. Taxonomy (GTDB): domain Bacteria; phylum Bacteroidota; class Bacteroidia; order Bacteroidales; family UBA932; genus Cryptobacteroides. Next base: position 19,629 of record JAKSKG010000018.1, on the reverse strand, counting down.
ATTCCATACGCGAAAAGGACCTGCGCCGGGAAATGGAACGCCTATGACACTGCCGGATTTCAACTTTGAGACTTTCCGCAAGGATTGGGACCTGGTCTGCGTTCTGGGACCGACCGCATCGGGAAAAACCCGCCTTGCCGTATCCCTGGCCAGGGAGCTTTCCTCCGCTATGGGAACCGGGGAGGGCTGCGAAATCATCTCTGCAGATTCCCGCCAGGTTTATCGCGGGATGGACATTGGCACGGGCAAGGACCTCGCCGATTACGGAGATATCCCTTACCATCTGATAGACATAGCGGAGAGCGGGGAGCAATATAACGTGTTCCGGTTCAAGGAAGACTTCCAAGCGGCCTTCCAGAGTATAGTCTCACGCGGGAACTTCCCCATATTATGCGGAGGCACAGGGCTCTACATCAATTCAATAGCAAGGGATTACGATTTCCGCTCCAGCCGTCCGCTGAGCGAGGACCGGGGAAGCGCACCGTCCGGGTTGAGGATTTATTTCATAGGGACCTCCGTTTCGCGCGAGGTTCGCAACGCCCGCATAGACGCCCGCCTGGACGCCCGTCTGCAGGAAGGTATGGTGGAAGAGATCAAGGGCCTGCTGGACAGCGGAGTCCCGGCCGAAAGACTTATCTCCTACGGTCTGGAGTACAAGTTCGTGACCCTGTATCTTCTTGGAGAACTCGGCTATGAAGAAATGCGGCTGCGTCTTTCCACAGCCATCCACCAGTTTGCAAAAAGGCAGATGACCTGGTTCCGAGGAATGGAAAGGTCGGGGGTTCTGATCCACTGGGTGGAAGTATAGTCTAGAAATATTTCTTCTCCTGCCTGTAAAGGGCTATGAAAATGAAGAGCATTATGGTGAAAGACCATAAAGACGAGCCTCCGTAGCTTACCATAGGCAGAGGGATGCCTATCACCGGCATAAGGCCTATGGTCATCCCGATGTTTATGAACAGGTGCATGAAGAATATGGAAGCAACGCAGTACCCGTATATCTGGGTGAATTTTTCGCGGCACTCCTGCGCGTCACGGATTATCCTGTAAATCAGGAATACGTATAGGAATATCACTCCCAGACATCCCAGAAAGCCCCATTCCTCCCCAACGGTGCAGAATATGAAGTCCGTGCTCTGCTCCGGAACGAATCCGTATGTGGTCTGGGTTCCGTTCAGGTATCCTTTTCCGAACAGGCCTCCGGACCCTATGGCTATCATCGACTGACGTACGTTGTAGCCGACTCCGGACGGATCTTCCTTGAGGCCCAGGAGCACCTCGATCCTTTTTCTCTGGTGGTCCTGAAGCACATTGTTGAACACGAAGTCGGTGGAGAAGATGAGCATCAGCCCCGCTACGAACGCGGCAAGGCTGATGAGCCTTTCGTTCCTGCGGAAAAGCGACCTCTTCCTGGTACCCCTGATTGCAAGGAAATAATACAGAAGGACAATGACAGTAAGCACTATTATCGCCACAAGAGGGGACGCCACAAGCGTGAGTATGAAAAGAAGTATGACCAGTCCGAAGAAAGCGAGCACCCAACCCGTCATTCCCTGGGTATAAAGCACGAAAGCGAAGCCAACATATACGAGCGCCGATCCCGTCTCGCTCTCGGCCACGATCACCAGCATAGGCAAAGCTATCGTTGCAGCCACGATGAGGAAATCACGCATTCTGGACATCTTGAAAGAAGCCTTGCTCATTATTGCAGACAACAGCAGGGACGTGGTTATCTTCGATATCTCCGCGGGTTGGAAACTGATGGCGCCGAACTGGAACCAGGACCTGGAGCCCTTGACCTCGGCACCCATGAAGATCACAGCCACCAGAAGGAAAAGCACAACCCCGTAGGCCGGAACCGAAATCATTTCCCATATTTTCGGCTTTACGGCGAACAGTATCACGGAAGAAAGTACCAGCGCGGTAAGAATCCAGACTGTCTGCTTTCCGCTCCTGCTGGCCCAGTCGAAGGCGGAAACGGTATCCGGAGTGTGGATGGATGCATATATGTTCATCCACCCTACAACTATCAGTATAAGGTATGCGGCAACCAGCCACCAGTCTATGGCATTGCGCAGAGAACGTTCGACAGAACTGTTTGCAGACCCTATCATTGCCTTGTAGTTACCGTGTTCTTGATTCTTTCCTCCATATCCGGACGTGTAATCTGCCCGGTAAGATATTTCTCCACCATAAGGGATGCCACAGGACAGGCGTAGGTCGCGCCGAATCCGGCATTTTCTACATAAGCGGCAATGGCTATCTTGGGATCATCCTTGGGCGCAAAGCAGATGAAAACGGAATTGTCCTTCCCGTGAGGGTTCTGGGCCGTTCCCGTCTTTCCGCAGATGTCCAGTCCGTCGACCCTTCCCACGAGCGCCGTACCTCCGGCCTTGCCTCCTCCGTTGACAGCCATATACATACCCTTGACGGCTATCTCGAAGTAGGAAGAATCCACCATTGTGTACTGCCGGGTCTTGTATACGGAATCTATCTGTATCTCTTTGGAATCCTTGACCAGATGAGGGATGTAGTAATACCCTCTGTTGGCAACCGTTGCGGCCAGATTGGCAATCTGCAGAGGGGTTGCGCCTATTTCTCCCTGGCCAATCGACAATGACACGATGGTAGGGAACTTCCATCCCCGCTTGCCGTATATCTTGTCATAGTAGTCGGCTGTAGGGATGTTGCCTCCGAGTTCGGATGGGAAATCGCTCCCGAGCTTGCGCCCGAATCCGAAACTCAGCACGTAATCCCTCCATACACCGAAAGCCTCCTGGATACTCCCGTAGCGGGAATTCTGCAATATGTTCCGCAAGACATAGCAGAAGTATCCGTTGCAGGATGTCGCAATGGCATCCCACAGGTTCAGCGGCGATGCGTGAGCGTGGCAGCCCAACTTGCGGCTCCCCGAATATACATAACCCTTGTTGCAAGGATATTCGTACTCCGGCTTGAGCACTCCCTCCTGAAGGCCTATCAGTCCGTTGATGAGCTTGAAGACCGACCCCGGAGGGTAACTTGCCATCACCGTACGGTTGAACATAGGCTTGTTCTTGTCCCGCACGAGCTGGTTGTAATACTTTCCTATGTCTGCAAGCTGGTCTACACTGATTCCCGGGCTGGAAACCATGGCAAGGATTTCTCCGGTACCGGGTTCTATCGCGACAACGCTCCCGGTCTTGCCCTTCATGAGAAGTTGTCCGTAACTCTGCAGTTCGGCGTCGATGGTTGTAATGACGTCCTTGCCTGGCACTGCCGGGATATCGTATTCACCGTCCTTGTAAGAGGTCTGAATCTTGTTTCGGGCATCCCTGAGGTATATGTTGTAGCCTTTCTCGCCACGAAGTTCCGCCTCACGCATGGATTCCAGTCCGGTCTTGCCGGCATAGTCCCCGCTCTTGTATTCTCCGGGATGTTTGTCGATAAAGTTCTGGTCCACCTCCGACACATATCCCAGAAGGTTTCCGCCGGCATCGTAAGGATAATTGCGGTCACTGCGGATGATGCTGCTGAATCCCGGGAAACGGTATTCGCATTCGCAGAACCTCATATATGATTCCACGGGAATCCTCTTGAGGAATGTGAGGGTCTGATACCCTATGCGGCTGCGGTATTCGTGATAATACTCCATTCTCCCGCGGATGTATTCCACGGTGGTATCCAGCACTATGGACAATTCCAAGGTGTCGAAAGCCTTCACCTCACGGGGAGTGACCATTATGTCATAGCTGACCTTGTTGGTCACCAGTTCCTTGCCGTTGCGGTCATATATGATTCCGCGGGGCGCATATATGGTGGAATACACCATGGAGTTGTTGGAAGCGTCCCTCTTGTACTTGCCGTTGAGTATCTGGATATAGAATATCTTTCCCAGGAGCAGCAGCGCTGCAACTCCCAGGCCTATGAGCAGTTTGTCCGGACGTGAAAGTGCCATTACCTTCTTTCGTTTTGAGTCAACAGCAGATCAACCACCACAATGGACAGCAGAACGTTCGCCGCCGAAGAAACAAGGAATCTTCCCAGATTGAAAAGGAAAGGCCTGGTGCCGGCGCCGTCTATCCAGACATATATGACCATGAACAAGGCTGTCATCATGAATGCGCAGGACAGGATACGTCCAAGGCCCAGCTTCTTGACCGACAGGTCGTTCATTCTGGAATATGTATCGTTGTCGAAACATATCCTTAGAAAGATGTTCTTCATAAGCGCGGCAGGAAGAAGGGCCGTACAGGAAAGGCCCAGAACTCCCCCGCTGAAGAAATCCACCAGAAATCCGCTCACAAATGCAATGACCAGGGTGACCGGAGTCCCCACTGCAAGCGGCACACAGAGAATCATGGCCGGCAAAAGCGCCGGAGTGAACAGCTGCGTGAAATCCAGCAGGCCGCTCAGAACAATCTGGGCGACCAGAAGTATCACATATATCAGATAAAACTTGCCGTTCCTCATTCTGCCAGTTCTTTTATTTCTTCAATATGCCTGTTAGTGGCGACTGTGACGTATTTCAAGGCAGAAAAGTCCTGCAGCAACGTCACGTCCACCTCGGAAGTGGAGCCGAACACAAGCCTTGACTTCCCGGTGATTCCAACTGGAATGTCCGGCGGAAAGAACAGGGACATTCCGCTGGTCCAGACAGTGTCTCCGGCTTCCGTGTCAAGGTGCACGGAAATGTCCTTGAGCTTAGCCCTGTCCGAATGAAGGCCATCCCAACTCATAGGAGCCACTATACCGTTCCTACCTATCCTTGCACTCACACTGATATTGCTGTTCATGAAAGTGCGGCCATAAGAAAAATGCTTGTCCACAGCATCTATTATTCCCACGACACCATTTTCCGTTATTACTCCGGAATTGGCTCCGATACCGTCCTGGTAACCTTTGTCGATCACGAAATAGTTGTGCTGAGAGTTTGTTGTCATCTGGACTATTCTGGCAGCGGTATAGGAGAATACATCCTTGGCACCCAGGCTGTCAAGGGCCGCGGATCTTTCCATTTCAGAAAGCAGGGTTTCATACCGGCGGACTTTCTGCGAGAGTTCAAAGTTCTGCTGTGCCAGAGCCTCGTTGCTCTTTTCCAGGGAAAAATAATTCCTTACTTTCTCGGACCCTCCCCAGGTGGCCGCCATAACCCTGTGACTGAGCCTGTTCAGCCAGATGTCCTGAAGCACGGAACTGCGGGACAGCATAGCGACGGCAGCAATCTCCAGAAAAATGAAGATTGCTGCCGATATTATCAACGATGTTTTCCCGCTCCTGCCCATTATCTGGTGAGGAAGGAGTATCTGTCCGTATTCTTGAGGGCCTCACAGGTTCCTCTTGCGACAGCATGCAGAGGGTCTTCCGCAACGTGGAACTCGATGTTTATCTTGTCTGACAGACGTTTTGCAAGGCCTCTGAGAAGCGCACCTCCACCTGAAAGGAATATTCCGTTCTCCACTATGTCGCTGTAAAGTTCAGGAGGGGTAAGCTCCAGAACGTGAAGGATGGAAGTCTCTATCTTCGCTATGGACTTGTCCAGGCAATGGGCAATCTCCTGATGGGTTATCAGAGCCTCGACAGGATGAGCCGTCATAAGATTTGGTCCCCTTACGATCATAGGCTCCGGTTCATCGTCAAGGTCTGCCAGAACGGCGCCGACGTTGAGCTTGATCTTCTCGGCGGTGATTTCACCTATCCTGATGTTGTGCTGCTGGCGCATATAGTACTGGATGTCGTTCGTGAATACGTCACCGGCAACCCTGATGCTGTCCTGCTGCACAAGTCCGCCCAATGATATGACGGCAATCTCGGTCGTGCCGCCGCCTATGTCCACGATCATGTTCCCCTGAGGGGCCTCAACGTCCAACCCAGCTCCCAGAGCAGCAGCCATAGGCTCGAAAATAAGGAACACGTCACGTCCTCCGGCGTGTTCGGAAGAATCACGGACGGCTCTGATCTCCACTTCCGTGGAACCGGAAGGAATACCTACGACTATCTTGAGGTTTGGTGTAAACAGACTGTGACGTTTGCTGTTGACTTGCTTGATAAAGCCGCGTATCATCATCTCGGCGGCATTGAAATCGGCAATGACACCGTCCTTGAGGGGACGGATTGTCCTGATTCCAGGATTTTCCTTGTCGCGCATCCTTTTGGCCTGATTGCCTAGCGCTATGCATTTCCCAGTGGAATTGTCTATCGCAACCATGGACGGTTCGTCCAGAACAATCTGATCGTTCTGGTAGATGACCGTATTGGCTGTCCCAAGGTCAATTGCCAACTCCTGATTCAAAAAAGAAAAGGCCATAATGGGTTTTAGTAAAAGTTGCTTACAAAAGTAGGCAAATTTAATTATTTTTGTGGAAATATGGATAGAAGAATTTTCGGAATTTTCGTAGCCGGAGGCAGCGGCACCAGAATGGGCTCCCAAACCCCGAAACAGTTCCTGGAACTGGGAGGAAAACCTGTGTTGCAGCGCACTATCGAAAGGTTTCTCGAGGCTGTGCCGGATATGAAAATAATCACGGTTCTGCCCAAGGAACATTTCGGCACCTGGAAAGAATTGTGCGTCAGATATGCGCTTGACTGCCCCCAGACCCTGGTCGAGGGCGGGTTCACCCGTTTCCATTCCGTCAAGAACGCCCTTGCCAAGGTGCCGGACGGCAGCATCGTGTTCATCCACGACGGAGTGCGGCCTTTCGTAAGCGCCGCCCTGATAAGGGAGATGGCCTCGATGATGCAGCACGGGCAGAGGGCTCTGGTTCCCGCCATCCCGATAGTGGATACGCTGAAGTCGAAGAACCAGGAAGAGCCCGACCCGGACCGCAGCCGCCTTGTCGCTGTCCAGACCCCGCAGGTTTTCCTGTCGGAAGACATAAAGGCAGCCTATGTCCAGGGCTACGATACCGCCTTCACGGATGATGCATCTGTGGCAAAGCGCAAAAAAATACCCCTCACCTTTGTGGACGGCGAGAGGTTCAATATCAAGATAACCACTCCTGAAGATATGGAACTGGCAGAATGGCTACTGTCCAGATGATATCAGAGAGCGGTTCCTGTTGTCCTTGACCCATACCTGGCGCTCGAACGCCTCGTCAAGCGAAATCATAGTATCCGTTGACTTGATGTACGGAATTCTCTGGATAGTGTTCAGTATCACGTCCATAAGGTGGGCGTTGTCGTAGCAGAACATTTTGAGCAGCAAGGCGGAATTACCCGTGACAAAGTGGCACTCGACCACCTCGGGAATGTGCTTCAGGGCAGTGACAACCTCGGGATACTTGTTTGCCTCTGAAAGGGAAACGCTTACGAAAGCGCAAATGTCAAGGCCCAGGGCGCTTGGTTTTACGACCAGCCTGGATCCGGAGATTATTCCGTTCGATTCCAGTTTCTTGACCCTTTGATGGATTGCCGCCCCGGAAATACCGCATTCACGCGCTATTTCCAGAAAAGGCATTCTGGCATTATTGACGAGATAGGACAGTATCTTCCTGTCCGTGTCGTCCAGTTGGAATGTAGCCATAGTGTTATTTGGTTTTCTTAAACTTGTGGTATCTGCGTGAAGTAGGTTCCGAACTCTCTATGATGTTCTTGCAGGCGGCAAGGGTAAGGCTTTCCGGGCTCACTCCCTTCGGAATCTTGAAATTCTTTCCGTCATGCTTGATATACGGACCGTATGCTCCGTCGATTATCTGGATATCCTCTGCGCCGAAGTCGGCGAGAACCTTCTTCTTCGAAGCCTTGTCAAGGCCGCTGTCCACGAAGGAGCAGCACTGCTCCAATGTCACCTTCAAAGGATCCGTTCCCTTCGGGAGGGTGATGTTGGTGTCACCGTACTTTATGTACGGGCCGAACCTTCCCTTCATAACTATGATTTCCTCTCCCTTGTAGGAGCCCATGTTGCGCGGGAGCTGGAACAGTTTCAACGCATCTTCCAGAGTGATGCTTTCTATCAGCTGCCCCGAGGCAAGGCTGGCGAACTGCCTGGACTCTCCGTCACCCTTCTGGACATAAGGACCGAACTGGCCGAACTTTGCAACAAGCTTCTGCCCGTCGGACGGGTCTACGCCCAATTCACGCTCGACATGGCTGAAATTGTTGTCATGCATGGAGCCGTCGACCTTGACGTGGAAAGGTGAATAGAATTTGGAAATGACGTTGTTCCAGATTATCTGCCCGTCGGCAACCTTGTCGAAATCCTTCTCGACATTTGCCGTGAAATCATAATCGACTATGTCCGGGAAGTTCTCTACAAGGTAGTCCGTGACAATGAGTCCTATGTCCTGAGGCAGCAGCTTGCCCTTCTCGGCGCCGATGGTCTCGGTTTTCTGTACGGAAGATATCTCTGAGCCCTTGAGGACAAGGTTCGTTACCTGAACGCTATGCCCCTCCTTGTCCCCCTTGAGAATGTAACCGCGGCCCGTTGTGAGGGTACTGATCGTCGGAGCATAAGTCGACGGGCGCCCGATTCCGAGCTCTTCCAGTTTCTTGACCAGAGTCTGCTCCGAATATCTGTACGGCGCCTGGGTATATTTGCAGTCGGCAGTCAGTTCCAAAGCCTCCAGGACGTCTCCGGTCCTTATTTCCGGAACGCTGTTTACGGTTTCGTCCGCCTCCTCGTCGTCCGTACCTTCCATATAGAGCTTGAGGAATCCGTCGAACAGCACCTCGGAAGCCTGGATGCAGAACTGTTCGCTTCTGCGGTCGGAGCCCAGCTTGATGGTCGTATTGAGCACCCTGGCCTCTTCCATCTGGGAGGCCACAGTCCTTTTCCAGATGAGCGAGTAAAGTTTCTGCTCCTGGGCCGTACCCTGGATTTCCGTATCTTCCACAAAGGTAGGACGTATGGCTTCGTGAGCCTCCTGGGCACCTTTGGACTTGGTCTTATACTGACGGGTATGGGAATACCGAGCCCCGAAGTTCTCGGTGATGAACTCCCTGGTGGTTCCTATGGCAAGGCTGGAGAGATTGGTCGAGTCCGTACGCATATAGGTGATAAGTCCCCTCTCGTAAAGACTCTGCGCCACCCGCATTGTAAGGCTTACAGGGAAATGCAGTTTCCTTGCCGCCTCCTGCTGGAGAGTTGAGGTTGTGAACGGAGGTGCAGGGAAGCGCGTCCCTTCCTTTTTCTCGACCTGAGTCACACTGTATGATGCTCCTATGCTGTCCTCCAGGAACTTGCGGGCCTGGTCCAGGCCGTTGAACCTGGTATCAAGGCTACCCTTGAGCTTTGCTCCTGCACAGCGGAAGATGGCGTCCACCTTATAGAAGGCCTCGGGCTGGAAAGAGAGTATCTCCCTCTCGCGGTCCACCACCAGCCTCAAGGCTACGGACTGCACCCTTCCCGCAGAAAGACCGCGCTTGATCTTTCGCCACAGGACGGGAGAAAGTTCGAAACCCACAAGCCTGTCCAGTACGCGGCGGGCCTGCTGCGCGTTGACCAGGTTCATATCTATTTCACGCGGATTCTTTACAGCGTTGAGGATTGCATCCTTTGTAATCTCATGGAACACTATTCTGCGTGTCTTTCCCTTTTCGAGTCCGAGAGTGTCTGCGAGATGCCAGGAAATAGCCTCTCCCTCACGGTCTTCATCGGATGCGAGCCAGACTACATCTGCTTTTGCGGCATCCTTTTTGAGGTCAGAAACAAGCTTCTTCTTGTCAGACGGAATAACGTATTCGGGAATGAAACCGTTTTCGATATCAATACTGAGTTTCTTGTCCTGGAGGTCCCTGATATGTCCGAAGCTTGACTTGACAACATAGTCGGAACCGAGAAACTTCTGAATTGTCTTGGCCTTGGTAGGCGACTCAACTATTACAAGATCCATACTGCAAAGAAACAGAGAATTCAGCGAACTTTCCAAATTTTAATGTTAATTTTGTATTTTCAGTAGCAAAAAGGTTAGAAAATGAAAGACTCTACAAAGAAAAAGTTGGCAAAATGGTTTTGGATTATTGTCATCGCACCATTTGTGCTGATAGCGGTAATGCTTCTGCTTGTAGGCATTTTTGCCAAGATTCCTTCATTTGAAGAACTGGAGCATCCGGACAACAAACTTGCCACCCAGATCATATCCGAGGACGGGGAGCTGCTGTCCACCTTCCATATAGAGAACCGTACGTACGTTTCTTATGACGAGCTGTCCGAGCATCTGGTACACGCTGCCATTTCCACGGAGGATTCCAGATTCTACAGACACTCCGGCATAGATATGAAAGGACTCGCGCGAGTCTTCGTCAAGACTCTGCTCATGCATGATTCCAGCCAGGGTGGAGGAAGTACCATCACACAGCAGCTTGCGAAAACCCTCTATCCGCGCCGTGAAGTCACCAGCCGCATACCCGGATGGTCCAAGGTGGTTATGGTCTGGACCAAGTTCAAGGAATGGATCACCGCCGTCAAGATAGAGCGCAACTATACCAAGGACGAAATAATGGTCATGTACCTCAATTCCGTGTTCTTCGGAAGCGGAGCATACGGGGTGAAGGCAGCGTCCGAGACCTTCTTTGCAAAAGAACCGGCAGCACTGACCGTGGAAGAGGCCGCCACTCTGATAGGAATGGTAAACAAGCCTACCAGGTACAACCCGGCCCTGAATCCGGACCTTTCCTTGAAACGCAGGAACTTCGTAATAGGCAAAATGGCCAAGGCTGGATATATCTCGAAGGCACAGAGAGATTCCATACAGCAGGTACCGATAAGCCTGCAATATGAGGTTCAGGACCACAATGCCGGACTTGCTCCTTATTTCAGGGATATGATAAGGCGCAATATGAACGCCACAAGGCCACGCCGCTCCGATTACCAGTTCCCGGAGGATTACACTGCCGATTCGCTGCGCTGGGTGAACGACGACTTCTATGGCTGGCTTAACAAGAACCGCCGCCCGGACGGAGGGCAATATGACCTGGACAGGGACGGGCTCAAGATCTATACGACCATCAACTCGAAGATGCAGAGATATGCCGAGGAGGCTGTTGCCGAACATCTGGGCAAGGAACTGCAGAAGAATTTCGACCAGGAACTCAAGTGGAAGAGAAATCCTCCTTTCGACAACAGTATACCTCAATCCACCGTGGACGTCCTGATGAAGCAGGCCCGCAGATGGAGCGACCGTTATCGTCTGCAGAAAGGAGGCGGAGTAAGCGAATCGGAGATTCTCGAACAGTTCAGACATCCTGTCCCGATGAGGGTCTTCGCGTGGAACGAGAAGGGATACATCGATACCACAATGACCCCGGATGACTCCATCCGCTATTACAAATCCATACTCAGAGCCTCATTTATGGCTGTAGAGCCTACGACAGGACACGTGAAGGCCTATGTGGGCGGACCTAACTACAGATACTTCAAATATGACAACGTCCGCCAGGGAAAGCGTCAGGTAGGTTCTACCATAAAGCCTTTCCTGTATACCCTTGCCATGCAGGAGGGACTTACCCCTTGTGACAAGGTTGTCAACGTTCCCCAGACCTTCATAGTCCAGGACACCACCTGGACCCCTAGAAGTACGGACAAGGACGAATGGATAGGCAAGACCGTGACCCTGAAGTGGGGCCTTACGCACAGTTCCAACAACATATCCGCATATCTGATGAAACAGTTCGGGCCGCAGGCCATGGCTCAGATGATGCGCAAGATGGGCATTTCCAGCCACGTGGACGAGGTATACTCGCTTTGCGTAGGTCCCGCCGACCTGTCGCTTTGCGAAATGGTGTCCGCATACAACACCTTCCCGTCCAAAGGAGTATACATCACACCTCTGTTCGTTACCAGGATAGAGGACAATCAGGGCAACGTACTTGCGGAATTCACCAACCAGAAGCGCGAGGCGATAGGCGAGAACACAGCCTATCTGATGGTCAACCTCATGCAGGGAGTCATCAACCAGGGTACAGGTTCGCGCCTGCGCTCGAAATACGCCCTCACCGGGCAGATCGCCGGCAAGACAGGAACCACCAACGACAACTCGGACGGATGGTTCATAGGCTACACCCCTTCCATCACCGCGGGCGTATGGGTGGGATGCGAGGACCGTCAGGCGCATTTCACCTCCCTGGCACTGGGAAGCGGTTCCAACATGGCTCTGCCTATCTGGGGAATATGGATGAAGAAATGTATTGCAGACGGGACTTTGGGCATAAGCGAAATGGACCGGTTCATAGCACCGGCGGACATTTCGTTCAACCTTAACTGTACCGGAGGCGACATAGAGGACATGTCCGACTCGGCCGGGCAGGAATCCGGGCAGGAAGATACAGAAGATTATTATTTCAATTAAATGGCAAAATACAAAGCTATAGCCGTAATCTACGGCAGTGATTCCTCCGAATGGGAGGTGTCCTGCAGAAGCGGGGAATATACCGCATCCTGCATCGACGGCAACAGGTATGACGTTTACGAGATCTTCGCCAGATTCGGAGTATGGCAGCTGGTGGCCTTCAAGAAGAAGGATGCGATGAAAGTGACCTTCCCGGAAGCCGCGCGCCCTCAGATAGACAAGACGGATTTCTCCGTGACTGTACTTGGAGAGAAGGTCAAGTTCGACTTCGCCTACATCATGCAGCACGGTGTTCCGGGCGAGAACGGAAGGCTTCAGGGCTATTTCGAGATGCTTGGAATCCCTTTCAGCAGCTGCAGCGCATTCGTGGCGTCGGTCGCTTTTGACAAGTACGCCTGCAAACGCTACATAGCCGGAACGGGCGTAAAGATGGCCGAGGACCGTCTGATCCACAAGTTCGACAACCTGGAACAGGCCTGTGCGGACGTGAGAGACAATTTCAGTTTCCCTGTATTCGTCAAACCTACTTCCGGAGGTTCGAGCTTCGGTGTTTCCATGGTAAAGGAAGCCTCCGAACTGCTGAATGCCGTAAAGTATGCTTTCAAGGAGGACAACGCCCTTATTGTGGAACAGGGTGTACACGGTCGTGAACTCACCTGCGCCGCCTATTTCGACGGACAGAGCGTGAAAGCGCTGCCTCCTATCGAGATCATTTCCGACAACGAGTATTTCGACTATGACGCGAAATACAACGGCCACAGCCAGGAGATATGTCCTGCTCCGATCACTGAAGAGCAGACAGCTCTTCTGCAGCAGACAACCTGCAGGATATACTCGCACCTGGGCTGCTCCGGAATAGTCCGGATGGACTACATACTTTCAGACGACGGACTGTTCTTCCTGGAAGCCAACATCATCCCCGGGATGACCAGCGCTTCCCTGGTTCCGAAAATGGTACGTACCGCAGGTATGAATATGACAGATTTCCTCACAACTGTCATCGAGGCCTGCTAAGTGCTACTGAAAGATTTCATAAAACAGACCTGCGAGTCTCTGGAGGCCGTTTATCCGGCTCAGGAGGCCCGCAGTATCGTTTCTTTGTACTGCAGCGAAGTATTCGGAGTACAGAGTTACACACACATTCTGGAGCCTGATGCGACCGTCCCGGAGGCCTGTCTGGAACGGGCCCTTTCCGACAGCCGGATTCTTGCCAAGGGCTGTCCCGTACAGCAGGTCATAGGCTACGCCCGGTTCCGCGACAGGAAATTCAGAGTCACCCCCGATGTCCTTATCCCCAGACCCGAGACGGAAATGCTTGTCCAGCTGGCATTGGACAACCTTCCCCGCAAGGCAAAGGTGTTGGACCTCTGCACTGGTTCCGGCTGCATAGCCTGGTCCGTTTGCCTCGAGGCACCCGACACGGAAGTCACCGCGGTTGACCTGAGCTCCGAGGCCCTGGAGGTGGCCCGTTCCCAGTTCGAGGGAAATGGCCCCCGCTTTATCCAAGCGGACATACTTCAAGACAGATGGTGGGAAGCGGCAGGCGGCATCAGTGGCGATGCCGTCAGTTTCGACCTTCTGATATCCAACCCTCCGTACATAATGGAATCGGAGAAAAAGGCAATGCGGCGTAACGTACTGGACTACGAGCCGGAAATGGCACTGTTTGTGCCGGACAGCGATCCTCTATTGTTCTACAGAGCCATTGCGGATACCGCCGCTTCACTTCTGAAACACGGCGCCACGGGTTTGGTCGAGATAAACGAATCCCTGGGAAAAGAAAGCTCGGAAGTATTCTGCTCCCGAGGTTTCAGGGACGTTCAAATCGTGGAGGATTTGTTCGGGAAACAACGTTTCATCAGATTTTCCTGTCACAACAACTGATGTGACAAATTGCAGAATACAGCATTTTCGTCACTGAAAACGCGGTATTTCGCCACAAAACCGGTATTTTCATCACATTGACAAGTCACAAGGCTCAGTTGCTTTGGCAACTGTTATTCATCGCATAACTTTGCATCCGAGATGAGAACAGAATGCCAATATCTGAGCGTACAGGTAACGCTGGACAGGACTGTCTACAGGTCATTGTTGACGGAGGCCCTGTCAAAAACCTTTATACAGTACCCGGCTTTCAAGATGGTTATGGACAGCCGTCTTCTGAACAGGATGTTCTGCAGAAAAGGAAGTGCAGCCAGCATTGACTGCAAGGGCAGAACCATAGTCTTCAAGGTATGTACAGACCTTAGCGGACAATGCCAGGCCACCGAGTTCGTCAACTGCCTTGCCGAGGAATACAGCAGACTATAGTACGCGACGGGCAGGGCCTGTCAGAAAGACGGAATCCCCATCCCTTTCAACCGTAAGATCTGCCTCTCTGGCATGGACAGTCACCGGATTCGGAATTCCGGAATAAAGCTCAAGACTCACAATGGCGGCAGCCGTGACACCTGTTCCGCAGGAGAGGGTCTCACGCTCCACACCTTTCTCGAAGGTTCTGACGCTGATGCTCCCGTCTGCCATACGCTGGACAAAATCCACATTCACGCCTTCCGGAGAGAATTCCGGAGCAAACCTCAACTCTTTTCCCAGGGTTTCGACGTCGACGGATTCCAGGTCATCCACAAATTTGACGAAATGCCTTGCACCCGTGTCTACGAACCAGCCTCCGAGCAACCCTACAGGGTCAGAGGGTTTTCGCATGGAAAGCCGAACGGTTTCTGCCGAAATGCTTGCGCTGTGTTCCCCGTCGGGAGCAAGGAATCGGCACCTGTCCCCTATCATTCCCAAATCGGAGGCAAATGCAACTACGCATCTCCCGCCGTTGCCGCACATCATTCCGCTTGTCCCGTCCGGGTTGAAGAACTCCATACCGAAATCGCAGCTCATCGAGGAAGAACTGCCCAGAATGATAAGCCCGTCCGTTCCGTATTGGCTGCATAAAGACGAAATGACAGCCGCATCGCGATACCGTGAAGCATCGCCGCTGCGGCCGTCTATCATTATGAAAGTGTTCCCGGCTCCGGAATATTTGCAGAGCCCGGGCATTTATTTGCGCGGTTTGATGTCCAGCTTGACCGGCTTTATCATATTTTCCGGCTTGAGGATTTCATCCAGTTCGTCCTTGCTCAGGATTCCCTCCTCGATGACAAGGTCATATACTCCGCGTCCGGTCTCCTTGGCCTTCTTGGCAATCTTGGTGGAATGCTTATAACCTATAATAGGATTCAGGGCCGTCACTATTCCTATACTGTTCTTGATATAGTCGCGGCAACGGTCCGCATTGGCCGTGATGCCGTCCACGCAATTCACGCGCAGCGTGTCGAATCCGTTCATAAGCAGTTCGGCGCTCTCGAAGCAGCACTGGATCATTACCGGTTCCATTGCATTGAGTTCCATCTGGGCAGCCTCGCCGCTCATGGTAACGCATACGTCATTTCCCATAACCTTGTAACAGCACTGTGACATAACCTCCGGAATCACAGGATTGACCTTCCCAGGCATGATGGAAGAACCCGGCTGCTTCTCCGGGAGATTGATTTCTCCGAGGCCGCAACGCGGTCCGGAAGCCAGGAGCCTGAGGTCGTTGCTAATCTTGGATGCCTTGACTGCAAGCCTCTTGAGTGCTGCGCTATAGCCTACAAGAGAAGATGTGTCTGATGTGGCCCCTACAAGGTCGCGGGCCAGGGTCACGTTCCAACCGGTAATCTCGGCCAGGGCGGCAACGCATTTCTCGGCATATCCCGGCTCGGAGCAAATACCTGTTCCAATGGCAGTAGCGCCCATATTCACAACCAGGAAGTCTGCGGCGGCCTCGTCAAGGTGCTGGATTTCGTCTTCCAGTATGCTTGCGAAACCGGAGAAGGTCTGTCCCAGAGTCATAGGAACTGCGTCTTCCAGCTGGGTGCGGCCCATCTTGAGTATGCCTGCGAACTCGGTGCTCTTTGCACGGAAACTGTCTATCAGGCTCTGAAGATGCTTCTTGAGGTCCAGATGGGTGAAATACAGGCCCAGATGAGCGGCTGTAGGATATGCATCGTTGGTGGACTGGCTGCGGTTCACGTCGTCATTTGGCCAGCAGTGCTTGAAATCCCCGAGTTCGTATCCCTGAATCTGGAGGGCACGGTTTGCAATCACTTCGTTGGCATTCATATTGGTGGAAGTGCCGGCTCCGCCCTGTATCATGTCTATCGGGAAAGCCTCCGCCCATTTGCCCTCGCAAATCTCGCGGCAAGCCTGCATGATGGAAGAATATACCTCGTCAGTTATAAGGCCAAGTTTGTGATTGGCCTCCGCCGCTCCCATCTTGGTGATAGCCAAACCTTTGAGATAGTTCGGATATTCGTTCAGGTGGAAGTGTGAGATGTTGAAATTTTCCAGGCATCTGAGGGTCTGGACATCATAGAGGGCCTCTGCGGGGATTTCCTTCTCGCCTATGAGGTCGCTGCCGATTCTGAATTTTGCCATAATGTATTGTTGATTTGAAAAATTATCTCTTTGAGTTTGTCGAGGTGTTGAGAGCGTTCACTGCAGCGTCCATACCGTTCAGACGCGCATCGATATAGGACTTCATAAGGCCAATCGCCTCTTCGTAGGTATATTTGGTGCGTCCGCCTTTCGAGTTCTTGTACCACTCGTCACCGTTCGGGTAGGCGCTGCTCGGAGACGTGTAGGACAGAGGCCATATCTTCTCGTCATATGACATCGAGAGCCTTATCTTTTCAACTCTTGAGTCGATGTAGTTGCCCAGGCTGGCCTGTGAGAGCGCGGGATTGGCGCGGAACGCGGCCCAGCGCTCCTTCACCAGATTGACAAACAGCTGGTTGCGAAGCAGATACTTGTACCAGAAATAGCACTTTTCAATCGACTCGCAGGAATTGTCGAAAGTGAATTTGTCAATCTTGTTCGGGTATGTTTCATAAAGGCCGCCCATAGTACCTATGTTGCTGACGTTCACGAAAGTCCAGAGATCAAAGTCCCATACAGGTCCCATCCTGAACTTCCCGGCACCGTCCTTATAGGTATAGGCGCTCTTCGGGTGCATCAGTTCGTGGTTGAGCGCAAACTCGAACACAAGCAGATAGTCTGCGGCAGAGACCATATCAAGCCTGTCGGCCACACCGGCATAGCCTTCCGGCGTATTCCCCATATTGTAAACCGCCTGGTCAAGAGCGTTCACGCTGTCCTGGACTGCAAGCCATATAGGGTTGGTCTGGGAGTCGTAATCATTGTGACTGATGACAGGAAGCTGGTAATTCCTGCTCTTGTTGTTTGCCCTGCAGTACTTTGTGAAGAAATAGAAATCCTCTGTACCGTATTGAGGTTCTTCTACCAAATTCACGTCAAATTCAAGCAGATATCCGCAGTCGTCAAAAGTCACGGCATCACCCTTCTCGGAATAGACATCCTCCCATTCGTCGGAAATGTTGATGCGGTTGCTTCCTATCTTTATCTGCTCACACAGATAGTAGTTACCCACGTGGCGGCCGTTGAGCACAAGCTCTACAAACTCGCCGTGGGGCTGCCATCCGAGCCCCTCCGAGCCGTCGCCCGAAGCTGCGACACGACGAGCTATTTCAAGGGCAAGATCATTGCGCAGGTGGGTCTTGTCATTGTAATTGGCCAAAAGACACCAGCGCTTGTTCTTCGGCATTCCAAGAATCTTTTCCTTCTTGACCAGCTTTATTCCAATCGATTTCTTCGGGAAGGTTGACGAGAAGTTGCCACGAAGGCGGAAACCGCATTTAGCCGGGGAAAGGTTCTCGGTTCCGTCTGCATTATATATGGCAATGTATTCTATTTCTGTGAAGTCGCTGCTTTTTGCAGGAATTACCATATCAAGGAACTTGTTGAAACCCTTGCTGTCGGCTACCCCTGCAGAGTGCTGGTCAAGAACCACCACAGGAAGACCGGTATTGGTGACGTTGACGGTGTATATGGTCCCTGCCCCCGTCTTGCTGTCATAGACTTCGTATTCGACAGGAACGCTGAAATCCTGTTCGGACACTCCGCTGACCTGTTCCGCGCCGCCCACTCTGACGCAGAATCTGGTATCCTTTGAGCTGAGGGTGAACTGCGGCTTGAGACTGAAATGGTACAGATACGGGATGCAGGCGCTGATGCCGGTACCCTGAATTGCAAGGTCCTGACCATCTATGCTGCTGACCGAGGTCTTTCCCGGAAGATAATAAGCATACCCGTCTTTGTACTTCAACTCCTTGTCAAGAATATATGGCGCGTTGTCCACCGCCTTGAATGAAAAAGCCGTTATACGCGGCAGGATATCAGCCGATGCGGTGATTTTCAAACCGTTTGCAGCGGCGGTGGCCCTGCTCAAAGTCAGAGGGAGGGTATAGCAGCTGCCAGCCTTGAAATCAACCTTAGACGTAGTATGCAGAGTTATTACGTTGCGGTCTGTTGCTACCGTGAAATCCAGCCTGTCGCCTTTGCGGATGCAGGGTGCGACGCAGGCATATGCCGTGACGGGAGTCCTCACCTCCGGCATCCCCGCCAGGCTGATTCTCTGGACGGAGCCGGTGCTTTTTGAGGCAAGGGTACCATTCTCCGGGTCAAGGCCGAACATTCCGCAGAGGCTCCGGCCATCTACGGAAAGAGTAACCGAACGAATGAGCTCGCCGTCACCCACCGCCGCCAGACCCCTGGCATCCAGTTTCAGCTCGAGCATAGAGGTGGCAGGACTGAATTGGAAAAGGTAGCTTCCGTCCTGCTGAAGCTGAGGCTCGGACGAATACTTGATATCATTACGCTCTATACTGCGGGAGTTCTCCCACACCTGATCGGGCTGGATTTCCTTTTCAAGGGAGCCGCAAGGATAGTATGCGCAGGCGGGAGTTTCCCCTGCGGGCAGAATGCCCTCGAACATTCCCGTGCTTCCAGCTTCCCTGCTGCCGTTACGGAACACGGCGGCAGTTCCTCCGGTTCCTATGACGGTTATGCTGTCATCCGCCGCCCAGATTATACTGATGAATGACCCGTCCTCCGGTTGGTCCCCGGCTATCATAGTTCTGGTTGATTGAAAGGTTCGAGCCTCGATGACGAAAGACCTGCTCTCCTGCGGTTCCTGAAGAAAATCGCGGGCACAGGACGAAAGGATGCTCAGAAGCACCGCACAAACGGCAAAAGATGTCAGATGTTTCATTCCCGGCTCCGTCTTAAAGGTCGAACGCATCGCCGCCACGGCCGAAATCATCGGAATCAGGGCTCTGACAAAGCACAGCTGTCTGTTCAATGGCAACCATCACCGCACAGGGTGAGACGTATGGCGTTTTTTTCATGGTTTTCTTGTGATTTTTGCTCCAAGTGCATTGAGGCGGACATCGATATCCTCGTATCCGCGGTCTATCTG